>JAXDMH010000413.1:0-3121 GCA_034666225.1 Myxococcales bacterium | reverse complement strand
CAGCCGATAGGCCAGGTCGTCACCGTCGACATTCTCGACCTTCCAGCGCAGCTTGACCACCGCCGAGTGCACGCGCGCGGCGCCGGCCACCGGCGGCGTCGCCGGCGGATCGGCCACGGTGACCTCGGTCATACGGGCGCGCTGGTTCTGCGGCAGGTAGTAAAGGCTCATGTCGCGCAGCCTGCCCGTCGGTCCCGACAACCCGACCCGATATTGCAGATAGCGGCCGGACGGGCTGGTGATGGCGCCGGCGCTGCCGCCGGCCGTCGTTTGCGGCCGCTCCACGCGGCGCCAGGGCGCCCAGGTGTTGTCGGGCTTGGCGGTGTTGCCGGACCGGGTCTCGACCGTCAGGCCGACGGTGCCGTGCCAGCGCGCCATCCCCCAGCGCGCCGGATACTCGGCGTCCATCACCTTCGACAGATAGCTGGCCTCGTCGCCGACCGCCGGGCGCGCCCGGTAGACGCCGCCCACGTCGCCGCTGCCGATCAACAGCCCGGCGCCGGCCGGGGCCAGCGTCAGGGCCTGGCGTTCGGGAAGGTCGACGGCCAGCGAGGCCGAGCGATCTTTCGCCACGTGATAAACCTTGCCCTGCGTTCCGGTGGCCACATAGACGCCGCCCGCGGTGTCCAGCTGCAGCGACGTGAAATATCCGTCGGCCGTGGAAAAAATCTGCTCGATGCGTCCGTCGCTCTCCAGTCGGTAAAGGCCGGCCTTGGACTTGCGCTGTCCGGGGCGCGGCAAGGCGCCGGCCGAGGTGGGAGCGCCGGTGGCCGACACCGTCACCCGCGTCCCTTTGGCCGCCACCGGTCCGGGAACCACGGGCGCGGCCGTCTTTTCGAAATCGTTCACCGCGACGAAGATCGTTTCGCCGTCGCGGGCGATGGCGCGCACCTCCTCGGCCTCGAAGTCGTGCAGCGCTTCGGCGCGGCCGTCAGTGCCGACGCGAAACAAGATCCCTTCTTCCGACGTCCCCGCCAGCAGACGCCCGTCCGCCGCGCGCAACAGTGAGACGACGTGCTTGTCGCCCGAATCCCAGACCGCGCGCGATTTTCCTTTGCTGTCGACGGCGAAGATCTTCCCCGGCAGCCCCGTCCCCACGTACGTCGTCCCCGAGGTTGCGTCGTAGGCCAGGCTCCAGACATGTTCGGCCGGCAACTTGGCCAGCTCGTGCGCGCTGCCCGATTTGGGATCGACCAGGTAGACGCGCCCGCCCGGCGTCGCCCCCGCCAGCAGCAACCCGTCGGGCCGCACCGCCAGCGCCGTCACCCAGGCGGCGTCCAGATCGGCGATCTTGCGGGCCGGCTTCTCGGTCTTGCTGGAGGCCGCCGCCGCGGACGAATCAACGGCGAAGATCTTGCCGTCGTCGCCGGTGCCGAAGTAGGCGGTGCCGCCGTCCTTGGTCAGGGCCGAGCACCAGACGAACGCCGCGTCCAGCGGCACGCGGGCCGCCTTCATCCCGGCCGCCACCTCGCCCGAGGGGAGGATCCGGCTGCCGGTCGCCTCGCCTTCATCGAAATCCTTGGCGCTGGTCTGCCGAAAAACCTTGGTCCCTCCGGCCAGCACCGGCGCGGGCGCCATCGCCAGCAGCGCAGGGCCAACCAGTCCGACCAGCCACACCATCTTCATGAAAGTCCGCATCAAGCGCCGTCGATTGTACGCGACCGTTTCGCCCGACGGGAATTCGTCGTCGGGGCCTGTCGTCAGCGCGTGGCCGCCGGGTGCCGTCCCAGGACGTCCTCGCGCACAAATACGGTCAGCTCCTGCTTGCCGCTGACCAGCCGTTTGGATGAAAACACCGTGCGGTCGGCGACCCGGTAGGCGTCGGCGCGCCGGGTCTGGTTCCCCGGTTGCAACGTGTCCAGCGCCGACGACGGCAACCCGGGCAGCAGGCGCCCGCGCAGGGCCGCCCCGTCGTCGGGCGTTTGCAGGCTGACCACGATCGACGACGCCGAGTAATACCGGCGCAGGTTGTCGATGTACACGCGCAGCGATTCGGCGGGCGGGGTCTCAGGCTTGACCAGGGCGCCGCTGGCCACCTCGATCTTGACGGCGCCGCCGCCCAGGCTGCGCGGGATGACCACAGGCACGATCTCGATGTATTCGGCGCCGGCGTAGGGCCGCAGGGTCACGCGCAGGGGGACCGTGTCGCCAGCGTCGACCTGGTCGCCGGGCAGCGACACGCCGACGATCTCGGCCACGTTGCGCCGGTATTCGACGCGCACGTCGATGTCCATGCCGTCCAGGGCCACCGGTTCGAACGGATTGACCAGCAGCTCGCCCAGCGCGCGGATGCCGCGCGATCCGCTGAGGGCGCGCCCCGAGATGCCTTCCGCCGAGAAGAGGTGATCTTGCAGATCCAGCGGCGCCTGCCCCTTGATCGTCACCTTCGACGCCACCGTCACCATCATGTCCGCCACGTCCGGCTCGGCGTCGCTGATGGCGTTGCTGAGCACCAGCGCCGCCAGCGTCGGCGTCAGGCGACGGTTGCGGGCCACCTCGGCGTGAAAGACCCGCGGCTCCGAGCCAGGCCCGGTCACCCGCACGTCGATGGGCACCATGGTGGTGCGCGCGTCCAGGTCACCGATGATGCAGGACTGGCGATCTTGAATCAGCGTCCCCACCTCTTGCAGCGGCGACGACATCTTGAACGACTGCGAGAACGCCGGCAGAAACCCGTGAATCTCGGCGTCGACCATGGGCAGGTAGACCTCGCCGATGCCGAACAGGGGATGGCCGAAGGCAAAGATGCGCGACCCGTCGACGTAGGTGACGGTGCCGGTGGCCACCATGCTCATGTCGCCGCGGACCAGCTCGACGCCGATGGCCGACCCCGGTTCGACGTGGCCGGGGCGCGGGTTGCCGAGGCGCCGTCCGCCCCCCGCTTGCATGGGCACCAGACCCGTCGGGCGCAGCTCCGCATCCAGCTCGGCGAAGGCGCGCGGCGTGAATCCCGACACCGAAAGCGGCACCGCCGCGCGCAGCAGCCGCGGTTCGCTGCCACCGGCGGTGGCCAAGGGGATGCCGGCCAGGCCCAGATCGCGGGCCAAGGTGGACAGACCCGGCTCATCAGATGAGGGCGCGGTGCGGCCGTCGGCCAGGGTTGCTGCCTCGGGCCTGATCC
>JAXDMH010000412.1:0-6511 GCA_034666225.1 Myxococcales bacterium | reverse complement strand
CCCATGGTCATGATGGTCTGCTGCCCCATGCCCGTCGGTGCCTTGCCACAACCCGCGGTCGGACGGGGCTTCGTGACGTCGTTCCCTGCGACCATGCCGCCGGAGCCGCCGCCGTCGGCAGGCGCTGCACCGCCGGAGCCGCCGCCGTCGACGGGCGCTGCGCCGCCGGAGCCGATTGCGCCGCCGCTACCGCTGGAGCCGCCGCTCGCCTCGCTGCCGCCGCTTCCGCTGCCGCCGGAGCCGCTGGTCGATCCGCCGCTACCAGAGCCGCCGCTGCCGCTGCCGCTGGAGCCGCCGCTGCCGAAGGGGTTGGTGTTCCCGCCGCTCGAACCGCAGCCGCACAAAGCTAGGCCGGCGGCGACGAGCCCCGTGAAGACGACGTCACTAATGGATATGGAACGCATCGATTTCTCCTCCTTGGGCAGCCGCATGCAAACGGATCAACAAAAAAGGCCCCAAGCCGATGCAATGGGGCGGTCGCTCGTGCCCGGTAGTCTGGGTTGTGAGGCTTTTGATGACACTCGCCAATTTCCCGGCTAGCGTCAAGGTCTATGCCAGTAAATGGTAGGTCCGATTCTGTGTAGCACCTGACGTCGGACAGCGATCACTTTTCCATACCGCGCTGCGCCCCAAGGTTGTTAGTACCCCGCCGACCGCAGTTTGGCGCGGGCCATCTGCGCGACTTTGCTGCGGCCGCCGGTTTCGGCCAGAGTGAAAAGGATCTCTTCACCCAACGGGTGGCGCTTGTCGGCGAAATGGAAGCCGATTTGATAGCGCAGCTCGCTATCCAGCGAGCGATCTTTACGCAGGGCGGCCGCCACGTCGAAGCCCCGGTCGGCCAGCTGGGCAAGGACGGTCAGCGCCTCGTCGCGGCGGCCGGCGGCCAGTTCCAGCGTGGCCAGGGCATAGCCGTCTTCGGGCAAGGCTTCAGCGCTGTTGCCCAGGGCGCGGCTGGCCACCAGAGCGCGATCCAGCTTTCTCGCTTTCCGCAGATCACCGGTCAGCCGGCGCAGCTCGCCGGCGGTGGCCAGGGCGTCGGACTCGCGCGCCACCTGCAGGAAAGGCTCCCACGGCGTCTTGTTGGCGCGAATGCGGGACAGCGCCTCTTCCAGCAGCGGGCGGACCTGGCGGGCTTCCAGCTTGCGCACGTGCGGACGCAACATCTTCACCAGCATCCACGCGCGATCGGCGTCGTGCGCCCCCAAGAGCGCGCGCGCCAGCGCCGGGCCGGCGTCGGGCCGGGCGGCCAGCGCTTCGCCGGCGGCCTCGGCGCGGGAGCGCTCGTCGGTGCTCAGCAAGATCTTCCCCAGCGCGTCGGCGGCCGCCGACGTCGGGGCCTGGGCCAGGCGTTCGATGGCCAGACGGGCCCGCTCTGGATCGTTGTGCCCGGACAGGCGTCCCAGCCGCGTCACCAGCGCCGCCGGCAGATCGATTCCCGCCATGGAATAAAGCGCGGCGCGCGCAACAGCGGGCGGCGCCGTTTCAGCGACGGACAACAGTGTCTGGGCCACCCGCCCCTGGGTCTTTCCGCGCGCGGCAAAGCGCAAGGCGATCACCGCCTCCTCGCGAACCACGTCGGCGTTTTTCGTCCCAGCGGCCAGCGCCAGCAGCGACTTGATCGTTCCCGGATCTTCCAAGAATCCAAGAATCTTCACCGCCGCCGCCGTCGCTGTCGCCGAGGCGCGCGTCTTCTTGGCGTCGAGCAATCTCACCACCTGGCCCAGATAACTTTGTCGCTCGCGCGCGCCGGCCTCCTTGATGCGCTGGCGCACCGCCAGGATCGCCGCGCGCGAGGCGTCCGGATTGGCGCCGTCGGTGTTCAGACTTTCCATCAGCGCCGAAAACGCATCCTTGCCGCCCAGGCGCGCCAGCGCTGCCTCCAGCGTGCGCCGCTCGTCGTCGTCGGCCTCCTGCAGGCGCGCGCGCACGGCGGGCACGGCCGCCTCGCCCGCGGCCACCACCGCGGCCAGCGCCGCCGTCCGCACGCCCTGGTCGCGCGCGCCCAGCAGCGGCACCGCCAGGGTCAGCGCGGCGCGCGCGTCGAGGCGGGTCAGCGCGTCCAGCGCGTGCCGTTGCAACGGCGGAAGACCGCTGTCGACCAGCGTCAGCAGGCCGTCGATGGCGGCCTTGTCGCGCAGCCCCAGCTCGCCGAGAACGATGGCGGCGGCGATCTGTTTTTCGACGGCGTCGCTGCTCAACAGGTCGACGAGAGCGGGGACGATAGACGTCTTTGCACGGGTGGCCATGGTCGGAAAGGGGATGAGAGCACAGTACGACGACCGGCAGTGGTTTTCCCAGTCCCGCGCATGTAGATTTTGTCGCCATGTCTCCCTCCCGCCGCCACCTTGGCGACGCCCACCGCATCGTCGTCAAGCTGGGGACGCACGTCGTCACCCACGACGGTGTCGAGCTGGCGCTGGGCCGTCTGACGGGCCTCTGCGAAGGGATGGCCCAGCTGCGCCGCGACGGGCGCGAGGTGGTGCTGGTCAGCAGCGGTGCCGTCGGCATGGGTATGCGGGTGCTGGGGTTGAAGGAGCGGCCGCGATCGCTGGGACTGCGGCAGGCCTGCGCCGCCGTCGGGCAGGGGCACCTCATAGGTCTTTACACGCAAGCTTTCGCCCAGTTGGGGCTGACGGCGGCGCAGGTGTTGCTGACGCAGGAGGATCTGGCCGACCGGGATCGGGCCCTGTGCGTGCGCACGACGCTGATGCGCCTCCTGGAGCTGGGTGTGGTCCCCGTCCTGAACGAAAACGACAGCGTCAGCGTGCAGGAGCTGGTGGAATACCGGCGGCGGGTCCAGCCCGTGGGAACGGAAGAAACGCCGGTGGTGGCCGGCTTTGGTGACAACGACGGTCTGTCGGCGCGCGTGGCGGTCAGCCTGGACGCCGATCTGCTGGTCCTGCTGACCAATGTCGCGGGGCTTTTCACCGCCAACCCCAGGCACGATCCCACGGCCACGCGCATCGCCCAGCTGGACACCATCGACGACACGACGCTGGCGCGCGCCGACGGTGGATCGGGCGGGGGAACGGGCGGCATGGCCAGCAAGCTGGCAGCGGCCCGTCTGGCCAGCAGCGAGGGGACGACCGTGCTCATCGCTGGCGGCGCCGAACCGCGCGTGCTGGAACGGGCACTGCAAGGCGAAGACATCGGGACGTTGATCACCGTCGCTGAACAGCGGCCGGCCCGCATCCGGCACATCGCCGTTTCGGCGCGCCATCGCGGCGCCCTGGTGGTCAACGACGGCGCGCTGCGGGCGCTGGGCGCCGAGAAGGCGTCGTTGCTGCCCATCGGCGTGGTCGGCGTCGAGGGGACGTTCGACAAGGGCGACGTGGTCGAGATCCGCGACGGCAGCGGGCGCGTGCACGGGCGCGGGCTGGTGAACTATGGCGCCGACGCTTGCCGCAAGCTGGCCGGCCGGCACAGCGACGACATCGATTCGATCCTGGGGTGGCGCGGTTACGACGCCCTCATCACGCGCGACAACCTGGTCATGGGGGCGGTGTGACCATTCGCGAGGCGGCGGTGGCCGCGCGCGCCGCGGGCGCTGTCCTGGCCAACCGCAGCGGCGCCGAGCGCAGCGCGCTCCTGACGGCCCTGGCCGATTCGCTGACGGGCGCCGACACGCGCGCTGCCATCTTCGCCGCCAACGCCAAGGACATGGAGGCGGCACGCGCCGATGCCGCGCGCGGGGCGTTGGCGCCGGCGCTGGTCAAGCGTTTGGCTCTGGACGCGGCCAAGCTGGACAGCGTGATCGACGGCCTTCGCCAGCTGGCGGCGATGAAGGACCTGGTCGGGCAGGTGACGCTGCGGCGCCTGCTGGACGACGAGCTGACGCTAGAGCGCGTGTCGTGTCCGCTGGGCGTCTTGGGCGTGGTGTTCGAGGCGCGGCCGGACGCGCTGTTGCAGATCGTCGGCCTGGCCCTGCGCAGCGGCAACGCCGTGTTGTTGAAGGGGGGACGCGAGGCGCTGGGGACCAACCGTGCCCTGGCCGCCGTCGTGCACCGGGTACTTATCGGGCAGGGGCTGGACGCGCGGCTGGTGGTGCTGCTGGAAGATCGCGCCGACGTCGGCGAGCTTTTCGGCCTGCACGATCTCGTCGACCTGATCGTCGCCCGCGGGTCGTCGGAGTTCGTCAAGCACGTGCAGGACAGCACGCGCATCCCGGTGATGGGCCACGCCGCCGGGGTTTGCCATCTTTACGTGCACAGCGCCGCCGACGCGGCCATGGCGGCGCGCATCGCCGTCGACGCCAAGTGCACGTACCCGGCGGCCTGCAACAGTCTGGAGACGCTCCTGTGGGACGCCGGCGCGCCGGCCGCGCTGGACGCGTGCGTGGCCGCCTTGCGCGCGGCCGGCGTCGAGCTGCGGGTCTGCGCCGAGACGCTGCGCCGCCATCCCGATTTGCGCCCCGCCA
Organism: Myxococcales bacterium; assembly: GCA_034666225.1. Taxonomy (GTDB): domain Bacteria; phylum Myxococcota_A; class Polyangia; order Fen-1088; family Fen-1088; genus DATKEU01. Next base: position 2,094 of record JAXDMH010000412.1, on the reverse strand, counting down.
CCGACGACGATTTCGGCGTCGAGTTCGGCGCGCTCATCTTGTCGGTCCGTCAGGTCTCCGGGCTCGAGGAGGCGCTGGCCTTCATCGCGGCGCACGGGTCGCGCCACACCGAGGCCATCGTCACCCAGGATCAGGCGGCGGCCGAAACGTTCTTGCGCGCGGTCGACGCGGCCAGCGTCTTTCACAATGCAAGCAATCGATTTGCCGACGGGTATCGTTTTGGTCTGGGCGCTGAAGTGGGAATCAGCACCGACAAATTGCATGCCCGCGGTCCGGTGGGCGTCGATGGATTGCTCACATACAAATGGTTGCTGCGCGGCGCTGGTCAATTGACCGCCAGCTATGGCGCAGGCGGACGCGCGTTCAAGCACCGCGATCAATAGTCAAAGTCGCCGCTGCCATTGCCATGCGAACAATCATGCGAGCAATGGCGGCCGCGACAGTTTGTGAATCGATCTAGACAAAGCCTTTTTGCTGAGGGAAGGTAGTTTCTTTGCGGGAGCGGAACCATGAAGTTCATTAGCCCTGTCCTTGTTACCGCGATAGCTCTGCTTTCTGCGTGCAGCAGCAGTGATGGCGGCGGTACGCCCTCCGGCACGGGAGGATCTGGTTCAGGCGGAACCGCGCCCACCGGTTCGGGGGGCACGGTGGGGACCGGCGGCAGTGGATCGGGCGGCGATACGCCTGGCAGCGGCGGCGACATGGGCAGTGGCGGAGCGATCATTGACGCGCCGGCGGCCGATACCGCCGGGGACGTGTCCAAGGACGCGCCGGCCGGCGAAACAACCGGCGGCTTCAGCAAACAATTCACCTGCCCCGCCGGTCCATTCGCGAACGACAACATCGGCACCCGCAAGGCGGAGTGTGTCGGTTTCAAATACCGTTTCAACTATGTCGAGGGGCCGACCTGGATCGCCAGCCAGAACGCGTTTTACTTTTCCAACTTCAACCAGGGCGACGGCCACTTTGGCGACATCATCAAGTTCACGCCCAGCACCGGTGTCTGCGAGACGTTCCTGCAAGGTGTTGGATGCAACGGTCTGGGCGTTCACGCCAATGGCAAGCTGATCGGCGCCTGCCATCTGACCGCGTCGGTGATGGAGTTCGATCCGGTGACCAAGGAAAAGAGAACCATCGCCGACAAGTACATGGGCAAGAATTTCAATTCGCCCAACGACCTGGTTGCTCACAGCAGCGGCACCATCTATTTCAGCAACCCGACTTATGAGTCGATCTCGATGAACGGGTTCGGCCAGGCAGCGTTCTGGATCTCTCCCACCGGCACGGTGAACCTGCTGGCCATGGGTGGTTCGAACGGCGTGGCGCTCTCGCCGGACGAGAAGACGCTGTACGTTTCGGGAATGGGGACCTGGACCATCGACGCGAACGGCGTCCCGGTCGCCGGCTCGCGCACGAACAATGATCCGGGGGGCGACGGCATCTCGGTCAACTGCGCGAACAAGCGGTTCACGCCGGCCACGAATTCCTGCTTCGGCGGGGCCGACGGCAAGACCATGCTGATCGTCTCGGGCAGCGGCGGCAACCTGCACGTCGAGACCGCGCAGATGATGGTTCCGGGCATCCCGTAGCTCTTCCGCCGCCCGGCGCCTCCTGCTACTGTCCGCCCTATGCGGACCACGGCGCCCCCTTCTGGCGCGGCTGACGGCGGCGCGACGCAGGCTCATCCGACCGGTCTTTACGCGCTCTTCGGAGCGGAAGCGTGCGAGCGACTGTCGTACTACGGCATGCGCGCGCTGCTGGTCTTGTACCTGGTCAAGCAGCTTGGGTACGTGCGGCCCGACGCGCTTTCGATTTACGCAACGTATACGGGCCTCGTCTATCTGACGCCGATCGCTGGCGGGTACTTCGCCGACCGGCTGCTGGGGCGACGCAAGGCCGTGCTGATCGGCGGCACCCTGATGGCGCTGGGCCACCTGGCCATGGCCTTTCCCGCGCTGCTGCACCTGGCGCTGGGTTTGTTGATCCTGGGCAATGGCTTTTTCAAGCCGAACATCTCCACCATCGTCGGCGGGCTCTATGGCGAGGGCGACGCCCGGCGCGACGGCGGGTTCACCATCTTCTATATGGGGATCA
>JAXDMH010000411.1:0-2891 GCA_034666225.1 Myxococcales bacterium | reverse complement strand
TCGTCCTGCGACACCTGCTTGGGCAGACGGATCGTGAAGGTGGTCCCGTCGGCCGGCGTCGAGCTGACCGTGATGATGCCGTGGTGGGCTTCGACGATGCGCCGGACGATGTAAAGGCCAAGCCCCAGGCTGTGCCGGCCCGCGCCCGGGCCGCGTCGATAGGCGTCGAAGATGTGCGGCAGAAATTCGGGGGCGATGGATTCGCCGTGATTTTCGACGGTGATGTCGATGGCCGAGAGCGCGACGTCTTCCACGCAGGCGACGTGGATGGGCGTGGCCGGCGTGCTGTACTTGACGGCGTTGCTGAGCAGGTTCTGCAGCACCTGGTGCAGCCGATCGGGATCCCACACGCCCTGCAGATCGCCCTCCTTGCGCAGCGTGATCTCGCGGCCGGCGTGGGCGGCGCGCGCTTCGCTGACCGCTTCCTCGGCGACGACGGCCAGGTCGATCTGGCGATAGCGGACCGGGATCCCCTTGCCCAGCGCCGCCGCGGTGTAGTCGAAGAGATCTTCGATCATGCGTCCCATGCGGCTGGCGCTGGAGGTGATGCGCGCAGCGGTCTTGATCCGCCGATCATCGGGCAGCGGATCGTTGCGCGACAGAATCGCCGCGTTCATGGCGATGGCGGACAGTGGATTGCGCAGGTCGTGGCTGGCGATGGCCATCACCTGACGCTGATACGCTTCCGTGGCCCGCAGCTCGGTGACGTCGGCGAACAGCGCCAGGCCGGCGGCGGGTTTGCCGTCATCGCCCAGCACGTCCAGGCGGCGCAGGCGCACCACCACGTCGCCACGCGGGCCGGCGACCTTGAAGTCACCTGACTCCTCTTCGTTCGTGCCCAGGGCCTGGGCCAGCGCCAGCCGACCGCGGGGAACGTCGGGCAGGCTCTCCGCCAGGGCGATGAGATCGGTCAGCGTGCGCGTCTGACCGAGGTCGGCGCCCAGCACCTCCAGCGATTTGGCGTTGCGAAGCAAGATGCGCCCCGCCTGGTCGGCGATGATCAGGCCCGACGGCAGCTGCTCGATCACCGCGGCCAGCAGGCGTTTTTGGCTGAGCAATCGCGATTCGGCCAGGCGCCGCTCGCGTTCGGCCAGGTTGGCGCGCCTGACCTGGCGAACCACCTGTTCCAGGCGATCGCGCGACAGGGCGCGTTTGGGCAGATAGTCGGCGGCGCCAGCGTTCAACAGGCGAGCCACAACGTCGGCGTCGTCGAGGCCGGTCAGCATCACCACCGGCACGCGAACCTTGGCGGCTCCGAAGGCCGCCAGCGCAGAAAATCCGTCGCCGTCGGGCAGCGAGAAATCCAGCAGGACGCAGTCGATGCCGCCGTCGACCGGCTGATCGCGCAGGCGGATCATGGCGTCAGACAGGGAAGACGCCTCCTCGACCTGCAGGCCCAGGCCCTCGCCCAGCCGGCGTACGGCCATGCGATCCACCTCGTCATCGTCAACGACCAGGATGCAAAGGGGGGCGTCGCTCACGGCAGTTCGACCAAGGTCCAGTATTTGTTGAGGGCGCCCATCAGTTCGGCGAAGGCGGTGAACGTCATCGGTTTTAACAGATAACCGGCCACATTCATGTTGAAGGCGTCGACCTTGTCTCGTTCGTCGTTCGACGTCGTCAGCACCACCACCGGCAAGGAGGCCAGCGCCGGATCGTTTCGCAACGCGTGCAGAAATTCGAGGCCGTTCATGCGGGGCAGGTTCAGATCCAGCAAGATCAGCCGCCGCGGCGCGGGCACCGTGCCCGAGCGCAACATCTGCAGCGCTTCGATGCCGTTTTCGGCGATCCACAGCGGGTTGGCGATGTTGTTCTTGCGAAAGGCCCGCTTGACGTTCTCGACGTCGATCTCGTCGTCCTCCACCAGCAGAATGTTGAGAGGCTGACCGGGGGAGACAGACCGGCCCTCCGAAACGGTGCTGGTACCGCTGCCGGCGCCGCTGTCGCTTTTCATCTTGTCGCCGTCGCTGTTCGTCATTGCTTTGGACTCGGCGCTGGCCTCGGGCTTTCCCCCTGGGGGGGACCGTCATCGACGAATTTCTTGGGCCAGGCGACGTGGAAGGTGGCTCCTTGCCCCGGTGATGATTCAACCCAGGCGGTTCCGCCGCGACTCTCCACGATCTTTCGCACGGTGGCCAGCCCGATTCCGGTGCCGCCGGTCTTGTCTCTGGACTCCAGCGTCTGAAACACGCCCCAGATCCTCTCATGAAATTCGGGGGCGATGCCCTGCCCATTGTCCTTGACGGAGAAATCCCAGAAGGACCCGCCGTCCGTGACGTCAATATGCACGCGCGGTTGGTCGGTCCGTCCGTGCTTGAGGGCGTTGTCGATCAAGTTTTGAAAGACCTGCTGCAAGGGGACCGGCTCGGCCATCAAGAACGGCATGTCGGGCGCAATCGCCACCGTGGCCCGGTTATCAGGGGACAACAGATCAACGATGTTGCGCAGCAGTTTGCCCACGTCAACCCGTTCCGGTGTGGTTCGCTTCTGGCCGGCTCGCGAATAAGAAAGGATGCCGTCGATGAGGCTTTCCAGGCGGGCCACCCGCCCGCGCAGCTGCTCGAGGTGCTTGCGGCTGGATTCGTTCAGGTGGTCACCCAGGTCCTCTTCCACCCAGGTCGACAGGTTGGTGATGCCGCGCAGGGGCGCCTTCAGATCGTGCGAGGCCGCATAGGCAAATTGATCCAGGTCGCGGTTGCTGCGTTCCAGATCGCGAATGAGGCGTTCGCGGTCGCGCTGTTCCTGCACCAGCCGCGCCTCCAGTTTCTCGCGGCGATCGAGGTCGCGCTGGATGCGCACCAGCCCCACGCCCATGGCGATCAAGATACCGGAGGCGCTGAGAATGACGGCGGTGGCAAAGCGATCGAACCGCAGCTTGCGCGCGCGCCGAT
>JAXDMH010000410.1:0-10196 GCA_034666225.1 Myxococcales bacterium | reverse complement strand
GACCCGGTGCGGATGTCCCCCACGCACGCGCAACCTAGACTCCCGCCAGCAGCTCATACGACCGCAGCCGCGCGGCGTGATCGAAGATGTGGGCGCCGACGATCAGCTCGTCAGCGGCGGTGCGATCAACGAAGGCCTTCAGTTCATCCCGAATGGTGGCGGGTGCGCCGACGAAGGTGCAGGACAGGGCTTCGTCCAGCATCGCTCTTTCATGGGGCAGCAGCTGACTGTCGAAATCGGCCAGCGGCGGTGGCAGGCGCGTGGGACGCCCACGGCGAAGTTGCACGAAGGCCTGTTGCAGTGACGTCACCAGCAGCTGGGCTTGCTCGTCGCGATCGGCGGCAAAAACATTCACGCCCGCCATCACATAGGGTCGCTGCTGCTGGGCCGACGGTCGGAACTGGCCGCGGTACAGCTCCAGGGCTTGATCAAGCGCGGCTGGCGCAAAATGCGACGCGAAGGCGAACGGCAGTCCCAGAGCGGCTGCCAGCTGCGCGCCGAACAGACTGGAGCCGAGGATCCAGATCGGAACATTCGTCCCCACACCGGGGAACGCCGTGACAGGTTGGTCCACGGGAGCATCGCGGAGATAACCCATCAGCTCGAGCACGTCCTGCGGGAAGCTGTCGGCGTCACCATCCAGATTGCGGCGCAAGGCGCGCATCGTGCGCTGATCGGTACCGGGAGCGCGGCCCAGGCCCAGGTCGATGCGCCCGGGAAACAATGAGGCCAGGGTTCCGAACTGTTCGGCGATCATCAAGGGAGCGTGGTTGGGCAGCATGATGCCGCCGGCGCCCACGCGAATGGTCTTGGTGCCGCCGGCGACGTGCGCGATGACCACCGACGTGGCCGCGCTGGCGACGCCCGGCATGTTGTGGTGCTCGGCCAGCCAGATGCGGCGGTACCCCCACCTCTCGGCGTGCTGGGCCAGGTCCAGACAGTTTCGCAGTGTCTGACCGGTGTCGCCGCCCTGGACCACGGGGGCCAGGTCCAATATCGAAAGCGGAACCATGCGCTGAAAGATAGGGGGCCAAGCCGTCCGGCACCACTGGCTGGCAGCGCCGGTGGTGCGCGTGAAAGACACCGCGCGCCACGGCGACTGCGCTATGCTGCCCGGCCAGGGCTGCGGGGGCCCGCGATGGTCGGAGAAACGCTCGGTAGTTACAGAATCATCGGCAAGATCGGGGAAGGCGGTATGGGTGCCGTCTACCAGGCCGAACACGCGTTGATCGGGCGGCGGGCGGCCATCAAGGTCCTGTTGCCCGAGCTGTCCAGCCGCGCCGATGTCGTGCGCCGTTTTTTCAACGAGGCCCGCGCCATCGCCAACCTCAACCATCCGGCGATCATCGACATCTTCGACTTCGGCTTTCACAGCGACGGCAGCGGATACATCGTCATGGAGCTGCTGGAGGGCGAGAGCCTGGGTGCGCGGCTGAAGCGGGTCGGTCACCTGGACGGCCCCGTTGCGGTTCGACTGACCCGGCAGATCGCCGCCGCCATGTCGATGGCCCACAACCACGGCGTCATTCACCGCGACCTCAAGCCTGACAACCTGTTCCTGGTGCCGGATCGAACCGGCGCACCGGGCGAGGTCATCAAGATTCTGGATTTCGGCGTCGCCAAGCTGGCCAGCGCAGGCTCGACCGACGGGGGCCCGGGCGTGACTAGCACCGGCACCGTGCTGGGCACCCCGCTTTATATGGCGCCTGAACAGTGCCGAGGCGCCGGGCTGGTGGACGCGCGCGCGGACATCTACGCCCTCGGCTGCGTCGCTTACCACATGCTGTGCGGACAGCCGCCGTTCATCTACGATTTTCCCGGCGAGCTGATCGCCGCCCACCTGCTGGAGACGCCACGCGCGTTGCGCACGCTGAACCCGTCGGTCACACCGGCGGTAGAAGAGGTTGTGCTGCGAACGCTGGCCAAGCGGCCGGAGGATCGCCCGCAATCGATGCAAGAGCTGCTGGAGCAGCTCGATCGCGCCACCACCGCCCCCAACCCGGTACGCGATCGACGGACCATCCTCTTCGGCGCGCAAGAGCGAGCGATGCCTCATCCAGCGACGCCAGTCATCGCGGCGCCAACGCCGGCACCGTTCTCGGCGCCCACGCCGGTGCCCGCCACGCACACCATGGTATTGCCCGAGGAAGAGCCTGCCTACGACGAGCCGCCTGCCCCCCGCTCGCCGGTCGCCCGGGTCACCGTGCCGCGAGCGGATACCACGCTGGGGCGAAACCTGGGAGAGATCGCCAGCGCGCCGGCGCGGCCGTCGCGGCGTTACCTGGTGACGGGCGCCGTGGCGTTGGCCACGGTCGGCCTGGGGGTGGTCTTGTTGTCGGGTCGATCGGCCAAGTCGCCGTCGCAGGCGTCGGAGGAGACTCAGCCGGCGGCCACGGTGGCGCCAGCGCCCGCCGCGCCCGTCACGCCAGAGCCCGTCGCAGCGGCACCGGTCGAGGCGGTCGCGCCGCCGCCCGTTGTCCCCACCCCGTCACCCGCGCCCAGCGCCGGTCGCGCCGGTTCGTCGCCGACAACCGCCCAGCCAGCGTCGGTCACGTTCAAGATCGAAGGGGCGCGCGAGGAGATCGCGGTCAAGGTGGACGGCAAGAGCGTCCCCGCCAACGCGCCGATCCGTTTACCGCGGGATGGGGCGATCCACACCGTGCGCGTCAGCAGCGCGCACTTTGCGCCCGAGACGTTCTCGAAGCGGGCCGACGGCAATCGGACCTTTCACCTGAAAAACGAGCTGCGCCTGCTGACCGCTCCCGGAAACTAGCGGAGCGCGCTGACGCCCCGTCGGGGGCGAAGCCCTAGCCGCGTCGGCGTCGTCGCAGGGCCAGCGCCAGGACGGCCCACAACAGCAGGGGCGCACGGCTGCAAAGGGACGAAGAGCCGGCGCCGTCGCCATAGCTGCACGGCCCGATGACGGCCCCCGCTCTCGGGCCGCCGTCGCGTCCGGCGGCGTCGACGTGGCCGGCCGCGCCACCGGAACCACGAACGCCGTCGCCGCCGCCGGCGGAATCGTCATTGGCGTCGTCGGGGATCGAGATGGGAGCGTCAGCGTCGTCGGACGTCGACTGGTCGATGGCGGCGTCCGGCAGGCCTGCGTCGGGGAGCCCGGTGCCGGCGTCGGAGCAGTTGCCGGTGGGCGCGTACGCGCACACGCCGCTGGCACGGATGCAGGTGGCGGTCTGGCAAGCGTCGGGCGGCACGCAGGCCACCGCCGGACCCGAGGTGCAGACACCGCTCTTGCACACGTCCGGACCGTCGCACTTGTCGCCGTCGTCGCAGTCGGTGCCATCCATCAGCGCCGGGTTCGAACAGGCGCCCGACACGGGATCGCAGGTCCCCGGTCCGTGGCACTTGTCCCGGGCCGGGCATCCCACCGGCGCGCCGGGGGTGCACACGCCAGTCTTGCACGCCGCGCTGCTGGAACATTTGTTGTCGGTGCCGCAGGCGATGCCGTCCGCCGCCGCCGGTTGCGAGCAGGAACCAGTCGCGGGATCGCACGTTCCCACCTTGTGGCAGCTGTCCAGCGCGCTGCAGGTGACCGCGGTGCCCGCGCCGCAGACGCCGCCGTGGCAGGTCTCGATGCCGTTGCACTTGTTGCCGTCGTCGCAGCTGGTGCCGTCGTTCAGCGCCGGGTTCGAACAAACGCCGGTCGCCGGCGCGCACGTCCCCTTGGCGTGACAGCGATCCTGAACCGTGCAGGTGACCGCGGTGCCTGGACTGCAGACGCCGGTGTGGCAGGTCTCGATGCCGTTGCATTTGTTGCCGTCGTCGCAGTTGGTGCCTTCGGCCGCCACTGGCGTCGAGCAGGCGCCGGTCGCTGGCGCGCACGTCCCCGCCACGTGGCAACGATCGATCGCCGGGCAGGTCATCGGCGTGCCCGCCGAACAGGTCCCGCTCTGGCAGGTCTCGATGCCGTTGCATTTGTTGCCGTCGTCGCAGTTGGTGCCGTTGCCGGCGTTCGTCTGCGCCGAACACATGCCGGTCGACGGGTCGCAGGTTCCCGCCACGTGGCAAACATCGGTCGCCGCGCAGGTCACCGGCGCGCCCGCCGTGCACGAACCGTTCTGGCAGGTCGCGATCCCGTTGCACTTGTTGCCGTCGTCGCAGTTGGTATCGTTGCCGGCGTTTCCCTGCGCCGAACACACGCCGGTCGACGGGTCGCAGGTTCCCCTCACGTGACAAACATCGGTGGGGGCCGGACAGGTCATCTTGGCGGTCGTGCGGCAAATGCCCGTGCACAGACAGGTGCGCGTGTAGCACCCGTCGCTGACGCAAGTGTCTGCGCACGGCTCGCAGGTGTCGATGACCGCACCGTTGACGCAGTCGGGGCTGTTGATGGGACAGGCCGCCTGATGGACCTGGGCGTACGTGCCGTCCGGCACGGGCGACATGTCCTGCAGAGGCTTGTCGCATCCCGCCCCCACGGTCACCGCCAGCGCGATGATCACCGCGAAACAACCGATGATCGCCCTGCAACGTGCCGCGCCCTGCATCGGCGAACGCTACGATAGCGGCCCGCGAACATCAATAGTCGCGTCTACAGTAGACTCGGCGCTCCGGAAATGAACGCGCGCGCGGTTCTCAAGAGCCTTATCAAGCCGGTGGACGCGCGGGTGCCGGCGATCTTCCGCATCGCGATCGGGCTGGTCGCCACCCTCGACTTTGCGGATCGACTGCGGGACGCCTTCACCTTCTATTCCGGCCAGGGTCTGCTGGCGCCCGATACGGGGACGGGAAGCATGGGCCTGCTGCCCTCCGTTCTGCTCGGCGCGTCGGCTTCACCCGCCAGGGTGATGATTTTCTTTGTCTTCGGGTTTGCGGCCCTGACCTGCTTCACCCTGGGATACCGGACCCGGCTGGCGGCGGTCTTGACCTGGATCGCCGTCTTCACGATCCAGATGCGCAACCGGACCATCTGCGACGGTGGCGACACCTTGCTGCGCATCCTCTGTTTCTGGGCCCTCTTCATCGATCTTGGGGGGCGTTTGAGCCTGGACGTCTGGCTGGGGCGGCGGCCGGCCCAGAACACCGTGCCTGGTTTGCCGGTGCGTCTGTTGCGGCTCCAGCTGGCGCTGGTCTATCTGACGGCGGGTCTGTCCAAGAGCGGCGCCAGCTGGATGGACGGCTCGGCGGTGTACTACGCGGTGCAGAGCATGGATTTTGGCCGGCCGCTGGGCGTCTGGCTGGCTGGGCACCCGATGCTGGCGCGGGCGGTGGCGTTTTCCACGGTGGTCATCGAGGTCGCCTTCGCACCGCTGGTGCTGGTGCCGCTGCGCACGACGGCGGCGCGGGCGGTGGGTCTGGCGCTGGGCCTGGCCCTGCACGTCGGAATCGCGCTGACCATGCGAGTCGGCATCTTCTCGTGGGTGTTGCCGGCCAGTTACACCATCTTCCTGGCACCCCAGTGGATCGACGCGGCCCTCCGGCGGGTGCGGGCGCGGGCGGCCCCGGTTGTCCCGCTGACCACCGACGGAGCGGCGCTGGACACGAACGTGACCCGGCGGTCCGCGCTGTTCTGGGGGGCGCTGAGCCTGCAGATGGCGGCCGTCGTCTGTCAGCTGATCCTGGGCAAAGGCGGCGGACACCGGGCGCCGCCGGTCTATCGCGAGCTGGCCGCGCTGGGGCTCAGTCAGACCTGGACCATGTTCTCACCCGAGCCGCCCAGGCGCCTGAATCGGTTCACCGCCAATGGCGTCGGTACCGACGGTGCCCAGATTGATGTTCTGGCGCGCGCGGCGCCGCTGCTGTCGCCCGACCATGCGCTGTTCTATAGCCGCTGGTTCAAGTACCGATCGGACCTGGCGCGCGCCGAGCCAGCCGACCTGGCCGCTTTCGGCCGCTATCTGTGCCGGCGTTACAACGGCGAGACCACCGGCGCAAAACTGGAGCGTTTCACGCTGACCCTCTACTGGCGCGACATCCCCCCGCCGGGCGGCGCCAGCGTCACCGTCGCCCCTTGGCAGCAAGCCGACGTTCTGCAGCAGCCTTGTCTTTCGGCCGCGCCCTGAACTGCCGCGATGGCCAGCGCGCGTGGTAGTTTCGCCGGCATGATTCGGCCGCTCTCGATAGCCGTCTTTGCATTGATGGGCGCGCTGCTGACACAAACAGCAGCGGCGGCGCCCAAGGACGATCTCCTGAAGGAAGCGGCCGGCTTCGAACGACGAGGCGATTATGCCCATGCCGTCGGCGCGATGGAGCAGGCCTTCTCCGCCAGCGGCGATCCGCTGATCCAGTACGACATCGGGCGGCTGTACGAACGGATGAAACGCCCGGTGGAGGCGTTCGCCGCGTTCAGCCTGTTTCTGGACAAGGCGACCGGCGCGCCCGACATCTACCGGCAGGACGCCAGCAAGCGCCGCCAGGAGGTGCGCCGCGGCCTGGTGGAGATCGAGATCCGGTCAGCCGTCGCCGGCGCCAAGGTGTCACTGGACAACCGCGTCCTGGGGCAAACGCCGCTGGACGGCCCCGCCCTGGTGCTGCCGGGGAAACACCAGCTGCACGCCGAAAAACCTGGGTACGTCGACTTCGACACCACGGTGGGCGAAGGCGAACGCAGCGTCGACGTCAAGCTGTCCGAACGCCGCATCGCCGTCGCGCCGCCGCCGGTGTCCCCGGTTCCCGCGCCAGCCGTGACCACAGCGCCCGAACCCGCTGCTGTGGTGACGACGTCACCGGCGGCGCCCGTTGCCGAACCGGCCACCGCCGCATTTGTCACGCCGCCATCCGCGATCGAGGTGACAGCCGGCGGTGTCTTCTGGACGGCGAAGGAAGCGGCCTCCAGCGTGACCCCCGGCTTCACCATCGGCGGCCGCCATACCGTCTTCGACATCACGCCTGGGCGCACCCAGCTGCGGGTCGGCGGCAAGCTGGGCTTCACCAGGATCAGCGACCCGTCCACCGCCACCTTCTGGTCACTGCTGGCGGGTGCGGCCGTGCGCCACCAGCTGGCGGCGCGCTTCGCGGTTTACGGCGGCGTTGACGTCGGCCTGCTGCTGCTGGCGGGGTTGACGCCGGATTCAAAGCTGCTTGCTCCGGGTTCTGTCAGCGAGGTGAAGTCGCCCGGCCTGCTGGCATTCGAGATCCGCCCCAGCGCCGGGATCGAGTACGCGCTCTCGTCGACCTGGGCGCTGGTGCTGGGGCCGCAGCTGGTCTGGAACCCGCGCCCGACGCAGTTCCTCACGTATCAGTCGCTGCTGCGTTTCGACGTCAGCGCCGGCGCCAGCGTTCGCTTCTGATCGATTCCCCTCGCGCTGCTAGAGCCAACCCACCGTGTGAGCGCCGGCGCCCGCCGCCGCGCCGCCCAGCACCAGCCACGTCGCGTTGATACGAAAGCGCAGCAGCACCGCCAGGGAAACAGCGCCCAGGATCACCGCCCGCAGATCGACCAGCACGCCGCGCCCCAGTTGAGAGGCGACCACCGCCATCAGCGCCAGTGAGGCGACGTTGACGCCGTCCAGAAATGATCCCGCCAGCGGCGACGCGCGTATCCGCGGGACCAGCGGCCCGCTGAGGGCGACGAAGATGAACGCGGGAAGGAAGATGCCCAGCGTCGCCACCAGCGCGCCGCCGGGGCCGGCCAGCAGATAGCCGACGAACGTGGCGGTGGTGAACACCGGGCCCGGCGTCAACTGACCGGCGGCGACGGCATCGATGAGCTGCGCCTCCGTCAGCCAGTGCAGCTTTTGAACGAGATCGGCGCGAAGAAATGCCACCAGAACATAGCCGCTGCCAAACAGGACCGAGCCGATCTTGAAAAACACCCCGAACAGTCCAGACAACGTGACGGTGACGGCGGACGTGGCCATCGCGCCGGCGGCGACGGGCAGCACGGGAACAAGCTGCCCGAGGCGTGTCTTGCCGGTCGCGGCTTTTGCGCGCGTGGCGGCGGCGACCAGGACACCGCAGCCAAACAGAATGACGAGCTCGTGAACACCAAGCGCTGACGCCGTGGCCGCCCCCACCGCCAGGACTCGCAGCGGCCAGGTGCGCGCCGCCGCCGGGGCCAGGTTCCAGAAGGCCTGGGCGACGACGGCGAGAATGACCGGCTTTATCCCCCACAGAAACCACGACGCCTGCGGCAGCTTGTCATACCGCACATAGGCCCAGGCCAGAGCGCCGGTGATCAGCATGGCCGGCACGATGAAGCTGACGCCCGCTACCACCAGTCCAGCCCAGCGACGGCGGCCCCATCCGATGTGAATCGCCATCTCCGTCGAGTTCGGCCCTGGGATGAGACTGGTCGCGCCCAGCAGGTCCAAGAAGCGCTCATCCGTCAGCCATCGACGACGCTGCACCACCTCGTCGCGCATGATGGCGATGTGGGCCGCCGGTCCGCCGAAGGTGGTCGCGCCCAATCTCAAGAAGAGCAGGGCCAGCTCTGCCAGTGAGGTCGTCTCTTGCGGCGTCGAGCCGTTGTCGCTCATCGAGGCCGGACGATATCCCCGATGGCATCCGGCTGTCGCCCGACGACCAGGATCAAAACCGCGCTGCTGTCCTGACGGCGTTCACTGTTGCGATCTGGTCGTCGAGGTCGCCGGACGCCCTGGATCGTTGACGACCGGTTTGGTCAACGCCTCGGCGCCGCTGGAGATGCGACGGCCCCGGAACCCCGAACCGACCACCCAGATCAGCACGGCGATCAGGAAAGCAGCGAAGATAGCCGCGGCAATCCACCGCCGACGGCCTGTCTCAAAGCTGCGGATGACGGCTCGATCATCCATGGTGAAAATCTGGGTTCGGCCAAGGACAATGCAATGGTCGCGGGCGAGGCTGGGGGCGGCGCGCCAAGTCCCCGACATTCAATGTGCGAAACCACCAGACCAAAAATTGCAGACTGGCGCCCCAGTGACTGCGGCTGTCGGCTACAGGTTACTGCTGAAAAAACAGGAACGCGCCGTGCTTGCTGGCGACGGCGATGTCGACCTTGCCGTCGCCGTTCAGATCGGCGGCCGTGAACTGCCGGCCCAGGCCGACCTCCGAATCCACCAGGTGGCGTGCCCCCTGCAGCACGCCGTTGCGCACGACGCGCAGCTTGCCGGCGCGTTCCCGACGGCGGTCGGTGAACCATTTCATCTCCCGTGTTAGGAACACACATGCAACGACTTGCCGTGATCATCGCCAGCACGCGCCCGGGCCGCGCCGGGCTTCCCATCGGGACCTGGTTCCACGCCTTCGCGGCCCGCGACGGCCGCTTTGAAGTCTCGCTGGTCGACCTGGCCGCGGTGAACCTGCCTCTGATAGACGAGCCGGCTCACCCGCGCCTGCGCCAGTACCAGCACGACCACACCAAAGCGTGGAGCGCCATCGTCTCGGCGTCCGACGCGTTCGTCTTTGTCACGCCGGAATACAACTACGGCGCCGCGCCGGCGTTGCTGAACGCCATGGATTTTCTTTTTCACGAATGGCACTACAAACCGGCGGGCTTCGTCAGCTACGGTGGCGCCTCCGGCGGCATGCGCGCGGTGCAGATGACGAAGATGCTGGTGACGTCCCTGCGCATGATGCCGCTTCCCGAGGCGGTCCCCATCCACGGATTCCCCCAGCACCTCAAAGACGGCGTCTTCACCCCGACGGAGGCCCATGAGAAATCCGGCACCGTGATGCTGGACGAACTTGTCCGCTGGTCCGGCGCGCTGGCGACCTTGCGCGGGTGATTCGTCGGCGCTAGCGGCGGCGGCGCCGCGACGACGAAGCCCGCGCCAGCACCGCCGCCACACCGACCAGCACCAACAGCCCGGCATCCGGCGAGATCGGTCGACCGTCGCTGGCCAGTGCGCAACCGCCGGTCACGCCCGCGGTGCCATTTCCGGTGGAGCCGCCGCTGCCGCTGTTTCCGCCGCCGGATGCGCCGCCCGTTCCCGACGCCCCGCCGGTACCGGTTGTGGCCCCGCCACCGCCCGTCGAACCGCCCGCGCCAGTGTCGCCGCCTGAACCGGTCAGACCGCTGTCGGCAGGACCGACGGACCCGCCGGCGCCCCCACCGTCCCGCGCGGCATCCGTGGTCGCGCCGCCGTCACCGGGCGGCTGCGTGGGCGCGCCGATCATCGCGTCGGCCAGGGTGTCGGCCTCGATGAAATCGTCGATATAGATGGTGTCGACAAAGTTGGCCGGGCTGCGGCGGTGCAGGCCGTTTTGATAGAACAACGTGTTGCCGTCGGCTTTGGTCTTGGCCTTGTACGCCGTCACCA
>JAXDMH010000409.1:0-3759 GCA_034666225.1 Myxococcales bacterium | reverse complement strand
CCCTGGGTCGGTGACGTCACCACCGGTGTGCGCGAGAATCGCCACAGCTTCTTGCCGGAGATCTGCAGGACGAAGACGTGGTGACCGTCGGCGTGGACCATGAAACCCTTGCCGTCGTTCGACGCGTACAACTTGGCGAAGGCGGCCCCGCCCCCCAGCTGCAGGTCGCGGCGAAAATCGCGCAGAAAAGGGGCCAAGCTGGGCGCGTTGGAGACGTCGGCGCAGATGGTGAATCCGGCCATGAACAGGACGCCAGCCTGGTGCGGCAACGCCGGTGTCTCCACCTGGACGCCGGCCGCGTTGGTGGTGACCGCCTTCAGGTCGTTGACGCCCTCGAACTCGGCCCACATCCGCGCGTCATAGATCTTCGCGAACTTGTCGGGCGTTCCGGGGATATGCAGCGCCTTCTGGTCCCAGTGGTCGCGGAAAAAATCGACCGGCGCGACGGGGTCGAGCAAGAAGTCCAGCTCGGACACGGGGACATTCTACTGGCCCTGATGCCCCGGGGATAAGTGAAAATGTCGCGACTTTCTGAAAATGTACTGCACCACTTTTCTTCGCTCCGGCAACTTACAATAGATGAAGACGCGCAATCGACTGCAGGGGCTGGCGCTGGCGGCGGTGTTGGTGCTGGGCGGCCAGCTGATCGCGGCAAAGGCCCAGGCCGTCACCAAGGTGGCGTGCGTCGGTGCCAGCACGACGTCAGGCGACGGCTCGACGGCGGGGCACCATTTCCCCGACGAGCTGGGGCGTTCATTGGGCGCGGCCTTTCAGGTCAAGAACTTCGGGGTCAGCGGCACGACCGTCTTGCGGAAGGGGGACGATCCCTATTGGCCTCACTTGCCCGCGGCGGTGGCCTACCAGGCCGACATCGGCATTTTCTGGTTCGGGGGCAACGACGCCAAGCCGCAGAACTGGACCACGCACAAGAACGAATTCGTCGGCGACTATGAAGACATGTTGCACATGTTCCAGGCGCTGCCCACGCATCCGCGTCTGTTCGTCTTCAAATCAATGGTCATTCACGACGTGGAAGGCATCCCCAAGACCGTGCTGGAAATGGAGGTCTTCCCCAAGATCGAGCAGATCGCCGCCGACACCCACTCGATCATCATCAACTATCACGACGCCTTCATCACCCACCCCGAGTATTTTCCCGACGGCGTCCATCCCAACAACGCCGGCACTGTCGCCATCGGCAAGTTCGTGGCGGACATCATCGTGGCGGCACTGAGCGCAGCGCCCGACGCCGGCGCGAGTGACGGCGCGGTGGCGACCGACGCGTCGGATGCGGCGGGCCTGCCAGCCACCGATGCGGGCTCGGACGGTTCGTCTACGGAGGTTTCGGCGCCGGCCAGCGGCTCGGGTGGCTCCGGGACCGGCGGCTCTGGAGCGGGCGGCGCTGGGACCGGCGGCGCCTCTTCCTCAGGAAACAGCGGGACGGGAGGCACTCCCGGCGCCCCCGGCGCTTCCAGTGGCAGCAGCGGATGCGCGCTGGCGGCCGGCTCAGCCCCGCCGAGCAGCGCGTACTGGTTGCTGGCGCTGCCGATGATGTTCGTGGTCGCAGCCCGGCGGCGTCGGCGCTAGTTCACCTCACGGCGCTGGCGCAACGTCCGACGCCGTCAGCTCGACGCGCAGGCCGTTGGGGCAGCCGATGTCCAGAATCTCGAATTCCAGCGTGTTCATCCCGGCGACGAAGCCGCTGTCGATCGTGAACGCCGTCAGCGGCGCATATCCTGGGGCGGAGATGCCCAGGCTGGCGCCGTTGAGGCGAATGTCGGTGCCCGAATTGTCCGCTGCCCACATACCGCTGATCTTCAAAGTGGTCGGGTTGTACCCGGTGAGGTCGAAGGTCGTGCGATAGACATAAGTTCCGGAAGCATTGCACGGACTGGCGCCCGGGTACTGCTGATTGGCGGAGGGCGCGATCCATTTCGAAGTGTCGCTGTTGGCGACCCAGTAACCATCTGCGATCGGATCGGCGACGATGGCGTCGGGTCCGGTGAACGTCGTGTCGGCACTCTGGATCAACTTATAGTGCGGATCGACGCTGCCGCCGGCCAGCAACACCCCGTCCGCGCCTACGCCGGTATTGAACAGTCGGAACGCAGTGAGGGCGTCGGCAGGGCCCATCTCGGCCGGGTTCATGTCGGCAACGCTCAGGTCGGCCGGACCCATCTCCATGGCAAGGGCGTCAGTGGCGCCGCTCAGATCGGGCGCGGCGTCGGCCGCTCCGTCGGGCCTTACTGCTGTCGTTCCACCTTTGCAGCCGCTGATCGCGATTGATAAGACCAGCGCCACACCCCGCAGATTCAATGAAGACATTGTCGCCGACAGTACGGCCGATCAATGTGACGCGCAAATACCTGGCCGGTCGGTCAGATCGCGGTCTCGTCCCCCGAGATGCGCGGCTGCAGGGGGGCGCGCACCGCGCGCGGCTTGCGTTCGATCCCGGCGGTGAGGAGATCCAGCAGGGGCGTGGTCGCCATGGTGGTGACAATCGCCATGATCACCAGCATGGCGAACAGGGTAGGGGAGATGACCCGCAGATCGAGACCGATGTTCAACACGATCAGCTCCATCAGTCCGCGCGTGTTCATCAGGACACCCAGGGCCGCCGAATCGCGCCAGGCCATGCCCGTCAGGCGCGCCGCCACAAAGCTGCCGCCGAACTTGCCCACGCACGCGGTGATGATGATCAGCAGGCACAGCAGCCATTCGGTCGCGCTGCTCAGCAGGCCGACCTGCGTGCGCATGCCGGTATAGGCAAAGAACGCCGGCAGGAACAGCACCACCACGAAGTCTTCCAGGCGGTGCAACAACTCCTTGGCGATCTTGGACTCCGAGGGAATGATGGCGCCCAGCGCGAAGGCGCCAAAGACGGCGTGGATGCCGATGAACTCGGTGGCCAGCGACGAGAAGAGCAACCCCACCAGCACCGCGGTCAGCACGGTCTTGTTCACGTCGCCGGTGCGCTCGTGCGTGCGGACCAGCCGCAACAGCAGCGGCCGCACCCCCAGCACCATCATCGCGATGAACCCCCCGGTCAGGCCGACCGTCAGCAGGCCGCCGGCGGCGCGCGCCTTCACCACGCTGACCACGAAGGCCAGCAGGCACCACGCGGTGACGTCGTCCACCGCCGCGCAGGCCAGGGCGGTCACCCCAAGGCGGGTGGTCTGCACGCCGCGATCGGTGAGGATGCGCGCCAGCACCGGGAAGGCCGTGACCGACATGGCCACCCCGCAAAACAGGGCGAAGTACGTGAAGGGAACATCGCTGCTGGCCACGCGCGGGTACAGCAGCAGGGCCAGCGTGCAACCCAGCAGGAACGGCACCACGATGCTGGCGTGAGAGACGGCCACGGTGGCGTGCGTGCGCTTGCGCAGGAGGTTCGTGTCCAGCTCCAGGCCGACGAGAAACATGTAAAGGATGACCCCGACCTGAGCGAGCACCGACAGGAACGGCGCCACGTTCGCCGGCAGCAAATATCCGGACACCTGCGGGGCCACGCGACCCAGCAACGACGGTCCCAGGAGGATGCCGGCCAGCACCTCACCGATGACCGCCGGCTGTCTGAACTTGGCGAACAGCGTCCCCAGCAACCGGGCGGTCACGATGACCACCGCCAGCGCCAGCAGCACGTGCAACAGCGCGTCGAACTTCACCTTGGCGTCGCCGATGCCGAACAGGTCCTGGCTGGTGGGCGCCGGCGCCGTCAGCCCCCGCCCCAGCGTCCGCAGAGCATAAAAACCGCCAATC
>JAXDMH010000408.1:0-2989 GCA_034666225.1 Myxococcales bacterium | reverse complement strand
AGCGCGCCATAGCTGGCCGACACCACCACCTCGGTGCGATCGTGGACTTCGTAGCTGATGAAGTAAGGCGGCGGCTTGCCCTGCGTGCCAAGCTCGGTCATCGCCCGGTGCAGCTCGTCTTCCAGGGCGGACAGCCCGGCTGGTTTGGCCGCGCCGTCACCGGCGGTGGGTGCCACCGCCACGAAGTGAGGGCCTTCGGCGCGTTTTATCCCGACGATGGGAATGGCGGCGGCGGCGGCCGCCGAGCCTTGCGGCGCCCGCACGGCGCAGCCAGGCAACAATGCCGACGCCAGCGCGGCGCCGAGGCCACCGAGAATTCCGGCGGCCCGCGCCGCGGTTTGGATCCTGTGCAAGAGCATCGCTTCTGTCTTAGCAGGCCAAGATCTCATGGCCAGACCTGTCGCGCTAGCCAGGCCGGGCGGTTGATGATATGTCCGCGTCCAGCCGGCAACGGTGAACCGAGAACCCTGGAGGATCTTTCATGGACGTATTGACCAACGCCGCCATCATTCCGTACCTCCTGCGCTGGGGTCACATCATCTTCGCCATCATCTGGCTCGGTCACCTCTACTTCTTCAATCTCGTGAACGTGCCGTTCCAGGGCGGCCTGGACAAAGAGCTCAAGCCCAAGGTGAACCCGGCGCTGCTGCTGCGTGCGTTCTACTGGTTCCGCTGGGCCGCCATGTACACGCTGATCTTCGGTCTGGGCCTGTTCATCTGGTACTACGTCGCGCCCGAGCACAACATGCATGACGAGGCCGGGAAGATGACCGGCCGCGCGATCTGGATCCAGCTGGCCATGCTGCTGGCGATCATCATGTGGTTCAACGTCTGGTTCATCATCTGGCCGCGCCAGAAGAAGATCCTGGGCGGGATGGCCGCCGGCACCCCCCACCCCGACGCCGCCAAGATGGCCGCCGTCGCCGGCAAGGCCTCGCGCTTCAACACCTATGCCTCCGGCCCGATGTTGTTCGGCATGGTGGCACCGGCGCACCTGGGAGGGTTCAGCGTACCCGCGCTGATTGTCGTGACCATCCTCGGCACCGGTTTCTGGTTCGGGATGATCAAGCGATCGTTCAAGGTCAAGACCAGCGTCTAGCGCCGCCCAGCGCCCGGCCGCGCTGTTTTTTCGCCCCTGCCGCCGGGTTTTTCAGTACGTTCCCGCCATGGGGCGGATTGCTGTTGCGACTCTGATCTGGGCGACGCTGGCCGGGCTGCCGTCCGCCTGGGCGGAAGACAAAAAGCCAGGCCTGTTCGACTTTCAACACTGGAAGACCCCGGTGCGGGAACAGCGCGAGGCGGCCCAGCAGCTGGCCCCGGCGGCGATGGACCTGTTGCCGGCGCCCAACATCGCCGCAGAGCCCAAGGTGGTGCGCCTGCGCTTTTACGCTGACGGCGGGTACCGAAGTGTCGTGATGCGCTGGCAGGGGAAAATGCGCGTCCAGGTTGCGCGATTGAACAGCATCGTGGAACCGATCTTCAACGTCCGGTTCGAGATCGAAAGCCTGCGCGACTGGAAACGGCCTCAGACCGACACCACCCTGGGCGCCGCCGAGGCAGAACTGGAAACCACCGATGCCGCGCGCGACGTGGATTGGGTGGTGGGGCTGGTGACTCCGTTTCGCGGCGTGGCCACGAACGTCCATCAGATCGGAAACGCGCGCTATCTGTCCAAGTACCTCATCCTGCGCGGCATGGACGACGAGCAGGAAGGTCGTCTGCTGGATCAAGAGCTGCGTCTTCTGTCCCCTGACGAACGGCAGCGCATCTACGGCGATCGCAAGAGCCACAAGGAGCTGGTGATCTTCCTCCACGAATGGGCCCACACCATGGGCGTCGTTCACAGCGAGAGCGCAACCGTGATCATGAACCCGGCCTACGACTGCAAGCAGGCCAGGTTGAGCGAGGCGGACAAGGAGGTCATGGCGCTGGTGCTGGACCGCCGGGTGAACAACCAGAGCGATCCCGCCCCGGAGACGGCCGACCTGCTGCACCTGCTGGAATCGCGCCGGGCGCCCGGCGCGAAGGACAAGGACGATGAACCGGTGCTGGCCGTGCTCCGCAGCCGCGCGCAACCGGGCGCCCGGACCGCCGTGACGGCGTCTCCGGAGCTGCCGGCGGCTGTCATCGAACGGTTCAATCAGGCCGTGACGGAGGCCAACGCCGGCCACCGTCAGGAGGCCTGGCGGTTGCTGGCGCCGCTGCTGGCCGACGCGGAAAAATCGGCGGGCGACAAGGGCAAGACCCCCACCGACGGCCAACACTGGGTTCGCCTGGCGCGACTGGCGAACAGCGTCGGCGCCATTTCGGCCGCGGAAAGCGCGCTGGCCCATGCCGGCCGCTCGGAGTCAGGCGCCAGCGAGGTCACCGCCGACGTGTACGCCAATCGATGCCGGTTGGCGCTGCCCGCCGGGCAGACCGCGCCGCCGGTCGCGCCCGAAAAAGAACCGGCCTTCGTTGGAGACTTTGAAGAGACGGCCAAGATGATCGCAGCGGGCGAGCCGAAGGCAGCCCGGGCCCGTGTTGCCGCGCTGGCCGCCGCCTATCCGGACGCGGCCGGCGTCGACATCCTGGCCTGTGAACTGGACCTGCGATCAAGACAGCTGGCCGCCGCCGATCGACACTGTCAGGCGGCGCTGGCCAAGTTCGACGATGCGACGCGCGCCCACCTGCTGGCCGGTGTCATCACCGTCCGGACCAACCACGGCGCCGCCGCCGAGAAGCACTTTCGCCGCGTCATCAGCCTGGACCCGAACGACCCCGACGCCTGGCGCGAGCTGTCCCGTTACTACCAGGCCACCCACTCCACCCTGCGCGCCAGCCAGCTGGCTGCCGAGTACCAGGCGCTTTTTCCCAGGCCGCTGCCCTAGCTCCTAGCGGCTGCCGGACCCGGCCACGCCCAGGATCAGCGTGGCGGTGATCAACGCGCCCAGGCCGACCAGGGCCGGCCAGTGCTGGTGCGCCCAGCCTGACCAATCGTCGCGCGCGC
>JAXDMH010000407.1:0-8633 GCA_034666225.1 Myxococcales bacterium | reverse complement strand
CGCCCTTGCTGCTCTTCGATGTGTCGCTGCAACTGTCTTTCGCGTCGGTGATCGGGATGGTGGCGCTGGCGGGGGCCCTTGGTCCGCGCGGTCGCAGCCGCGCGACGGGGCTTGCGGGGCGCGTCGGTCTTTGGCTGTGGCGATTCGGCGCGGCCACCGTGGCCGCCACCGCCGCCACCGCGCCGCTGGTGACGCACCACTTTGGCGAGATCGCGCCGGCGGCGCCGCTGGGCAACCTGGCGCTGGTGCCGCTGGTGGAGATGGTGGTGGTCCCTTGCGGCCTCCTGGGCGCGGCGCTGGGCGCGGTGACACCGTGGCTGGGGCAATGGCCGCTGCAGGTCGCGATGCTGGCGACGCGGGCGGCGCTGTGGATCGCCGGGATTTTTGGTGGCCACGCTCCGGTGTGGCTGTGTCGCATGCCGAACCCCTGGGAGACGGGCGCCCTGACCGCGGGCTTGCTGCTGGCCCTGGGGGCCGCGGCGCGATCGGCGTCAGGTCGGCGCATCCGGTTGTGGGGCGCGCTCGGTCTTGTGGCGCTGGCATCGATCAGCCTCGCAACGCGCGAATGCGCTCGGCGGCGCAGCGCCGACCTGCGCGTCACCTTTCTGGACGTCGGGCAGGGCGACGCAGCGGTGGTGCAGGCGCCGGGCGGCCGCACCGCGGTCATCGACGGGGGAGGCGCCTACGACGGCTCCTTCGATCCAGGCCAGCGGGTCGTCGAACCGTTCTTGCGCCGGCGCGGCGTCACCAGCGTCGACCTGGTGGCGCTGTCGCACCCGCATCCCGATCATCTGAACGGACTGCAGTGGATCGTGCAGCGCTTTCCCGTGGCGGCGCTTTGGACCAGCGGTGACGACGGCAAGAATCCCGCGTACGCGCGCCTGCTGGCCACGGCCCGCCAGCGCGGGGCGCGGCTGGATCCGCCGGCGGCGACGAACTGGAGAGCCACCGCCATCGAACCGCTGGGACCCTGGCTGGACGGGCGCATCGCCGCGCCGCCGGGGATGACCGTGAACGACGCGTCGCTGGTGTTGCGCATCGACTACGCCGGCCGCGCGGTGCTGTTTCCCGGCGATCTGGAAGCAGACGGCGAGGGCGAGCTGGTGGGGCGAGCGACGACCGGCCAGTCGGTGCACGCCGACATCCTGAAAGTTCCCCACCATGGGAGCCGAACGTCGTCCAGCGCCGAGCTGCTGGATGCGGTGCAACCGTCGCTGGCGGTCGCCTCGCTGGGATGGCAGAACCGGTTTCGATTTCCGTCGCCCGAGGTGGTGGCGCGCTATGCCGCCCGCCACGTCCGCTGGCTGCGCACCGACGTCAGCGGCGCCGTGACGGTGACTATCCGGCCGGACGGGCAGATCGCCATTCAGTGCGAGCGAGGCTGCTACTAGGAACTTTGCCCCCAAGTCCGACCCGTCTATGCTGGGGCGCTGTGAACAATCGTCTCGTCGCGATGGCGCCGTCGTTGAGCCTGGTGATCGCCGCCGGTTGCAGCCTGCCGCCAGCGCCGACCGAGGATCGTCTGTGGACGTTGAACGACTACGTCGCTCTTTACCGCGGGAACGGCCACGCCGATGGCGTCGCTCCGCTGCCGGAGGCCCTGCCCGCCACGAAACTGCTGGTCGACGCCGGCAACGATCAGTACCAGCTGGTGATGTCGCCGACGTACGAGGACGGCTATCAGGCCGCCTATGTGACCACCGATCTGTGGCAAGGCTTCGACGAGATCTGGGTGCAACCGCTTTACATCCTGGTGACGGGATTCGGCGACACCGGCGCTCCCGTGCTGTTCCCCGCCGACGATCCGCGATCTCGTCCCGTCTTCAGCGTGGGACCGAAGAGTCGTTTTTACAGTCCCGACTGGGAGTCCATCTACGTCCAGGTGCCGGCGGACGCGCCCGACGATCGCTATCGATCGGTGCGCGACATCATCAACGACCACACGCTGGAGACGAGGCACGGCGAGGCGCGCACCGCCTCGCTGATTTCGCCCACGATCACCGTTGGTCCGCCCGCCGTCGATCGGGATCGCTATCCGGCGCTGCCCCCGCCCGAACAGACTGGCCCGACGGTGGTGCGCGGCCACGGCTATCTGGACGGCAATGACATCGACTACCTGGACTTCGGCACGGGGTCGTTTCACTGGAACAGCGATCGTGTCGTCGAGGAGATCCCCCTTTTTGATCTGGCCTTTCGCGACGCCGACGGTGTGCTGCGGTCGATGGGCGGCCCCAAGATCGGCGGGGCCGGTCCGCCCTTCAGCGGTCGTCAGCCGCTGTTCGACAGCAAAAATCACCCCCGCTATGGCGCCTACTGGCGGCTTTACTATGTCGAGCTGCCGTCGACGGCGCGTATCTTTGCGCCGCCGCAGTTCCCCACTTTCCGCGCCGCGCTGATGCAGGCGGGCGCTCCCCTGGCTGACATATCGCCAGACGTCGCGGCCGCGCCAGCGGAGGACTTGCGCCGGTTTGTCGGCGCGGTGGCGCTGGACCCGGCTTGTTTTGTCGATTCGAAGAAGATCGGCGGCTGCCCCTCGTTGATCAACGGTCAGTACCAGTTGGAAAATCTGCTGGACGCCACCGCCCTGATCAGAACCGATCTCACCGTGACCTGCCCCTTCGTCTCATACCGATCGGCGCCGGTCCCCAATCCGTGACGGGCCCCGATGCCTCTTCGTTTTCGCATTCTGGCTGCCGCTGCCGACTCATCCGACCCGGGGCCAGCCGTCGAGCGGCTGGTCGACGTTCCCGACGACGTCCCTGAGATCCGTTTCGGTCGGCGCGAAGGGCTGGAGATCACCTTGCCGTTCGCGGCGCTGTCGGGGCTGCACGCCCGGCTGGTGCGCGACGGTGAGGCCTTTGTCGTGGAAGACCTGGGCAGCCGCAACGGCACGGCCGTCGACGAGCAACCATTGCCGCCGCGCGGTCGTTCGACATTGCGGCCAGGTCAGCGGTTTCGACTGGCCAACGTGCGCATCGTCTTTGAAGGCGTCGTCGCCGGTCAAGGCACCGGCGCCCGCGTCGTCGTCGGCACCGTCGAAGGCACCGGCACGCTGGCCCGCCGGCTGGTGCGCGATCTGTTCGCGGGACGCCCGGGTGGTGGTGACGTCGCCCGCCTCACCGTCGCCAGCGGTCCGGACGCCGGGCGCACGTTGCGTCTGGAACGGGCCGAGCACGGCTATGCCGTCGGGCGCGATCCGTCGTGCGATCTGGTGCTGCCGGGCGGCGACCTGTCGCGGGCCCACGCCTCGCTGACCCGGCGCTGGGAGGGCGTCTTCGTGCGCGACCTCGGTTCAAAGAACGGCGTCTCCGTCGCAGAGCGCAAGATAGAAGGCGAGCATCGCCTGCGCGACGGCGACCGCGTGCAGATGGGTGGCGTCGTGTTCTCCTTCGAGGACCCCGAAGACCGTTACCTGCGTCAGATGGAGGCGCCGGCGGCCGCCGCGCCGCCACCGCCCCCGGCGTGGAAGACGTCCGCGCTGTCCGGGGTGAACCTGTCGCACCCCGATCTCTCCCGGCTGCCCATGTCCGTCGAGATCGCCCCCGACCTGGCCTCGCTCAGCGACAGCCACCGCCCGGCCAGCCACTCCACGCGCTTCATCATCGCCATCGCGGCGATGGTGATCTTCACGGCGATTGGCCTTCTGGTCTTCCTGTCGTTCTTGCCGTAGTCGTCGACGATCTAACGGCGCTGGCGCCCGTCATCCGATCTGACGGCGCTGTCGGCCGTCATCCGATCTAACGGCGCTGTCGGCCTTTTTTGCGGGCCTTGCGGGCGTCTTTGCGTTTTCGCTTTTCCTTGCCCCGATCGACGTTGCGCTTGGGGGCCTGGAAATGTCCGCGCTCCGCCGACGGCGTGTTCATCATGCTGGCCAGCTGGTTGACGTCGATGCCGGCGAACTTTTTCATCTGGGCCAGCTGCTTGAACCCGGGGATCTTCCCCAACAGGCCCGTCGACATCCCGATCTGCATCATCATCTGCCGCATCATCGCAAAGCGGTTCAGCAGATCGGCCACCTCGTTTTCCTTGTGGCCGCAGCCCCTGGCCACGCGGCGCAGGCGGCCCTGGTCGTAAAAGGCGCTGCGCTTCTTCTTGCGCTTGCCGCCGTCCACCACCTCTTCCCAGCTGGTCACCACGAACCGCTCCGGGTGGCGCCGTTCGTCATCGGTCATCGACGAGATCATCGAGTGGATGCGCACCAACTCGCCGTCGTCGATCTTGGTCCCCTCGGGCATGGCGTCGGCGACGCCCGGGATCTTCTCGACCATCTCGGACAGCGAGCCCATCTTTTTCAGGACGCCGATCTGCTCGAGGAAGTCGTTCATGTCGAACTTCCCCTTCAGCATGCGGACCGCGTCCTGCTCGGCCTTTTCCTCGTCGACGACCTCTTCGAACTGCTGGATGAGGCCGACCACGTCGCCGCGGCCCAGGATGCGGCTGGCCATGCCGTCGGGGCGGAACTCCTCCAGGCGCTCCGACGATTCGCCCATACCGACGAACTTGATCGGCTTGCCGGTGACCGCCTTGACCGACAGCGCGGCGCCGCCGCGGGCGTCGCCGTCCAGCTTGGTCAGGATGACGCCGTCCAGATCCAGCCGCTGGTTGAAGACCTTGGCGGTTGTGACGGCGTCCTGTCCGATCATGGCGTCGACGATCAGCAGGATGTTGGCCGGCCGCGCCCGCTTGTTGATCTCCTCCAGCTCCTGCATCAACGGCTCGTCGATGGCCAGACGACCGGCGGTGTCGAACAGGATCACGTCGCGCCCGGTCTCGGCGGCCACGCGCAGCGCCTTCTCGCAGATGTCGGGCGGCGACCCGCCCGGTTCGGCGTAGACCGGAATGTCCAGCCGCTTTCCGATGATCTGCAGTTGCTCGATGGCGGCGGGGCGGTAGACGTCGGCGGCCACCAGCAGCGGCCGCTTGTGTTTCTTTTCCAGGTACAGGGCCAGCTTGCCGATGGTGGTGGTCTTGCCGGAGCCCTGCAGGCCAACCAGCATGATCCCGGTGGGCCCTTTCTTGGCGTACTTGATGTTGGTGTCGACGGGGCCCATCAGATCGACCAGCTCGTCGTGGCACAGCTTGACGAAGTGATCCTCGGGCGTCACCCGGCGCATCTTCTCGTTCGATGAGGCCTTGACCTTGACGATGACGCCGACCGCCTTCTCGCGGACGCGCTTGCAGAAGTCCTGCACCACGTCGAAACCAACGTCGGCTTCCAGAAGCGCCGTGCGGACCTCCTTCAGCGCGTCGTCGACCGTTGCCTCGTCGAGCTCCGCCAGTCCCTGGAACTTTTGCTTGGCGGTGCGGAACCCTTTTGTCAGCGTTTCGAACATGAGGCAGCGGAATCTAGCCTGATCGCTGTCGGTTCTCCAGCCACCACGACTCCCAGCGCGCCCGCGCCTCCTCGCGCTCGCGCTTGGGCAGATCAAAGTGATAGCCAAAGTATTCCCCGGTCAAAACCCGCAGCTCGTCCGACGCCGAATAGCGGATCTCCGACGTCTTGTGGGAAAGCCCGACGAACAGCCAGTCGATGCGCTCTTCGTCCTGATGCTGATTCCACCAGGTGCGCCAGCGACGGACGCTGGTGCCGAAGTCCTGCTTGGCGATCTCCACCAGCGCGCCGTGGACCGCCTTGGTCAGCGCGCCGTCCTGATCGCCCAGGCGCCCCAGCAGGACCGGGAACGCCGCCCGGTCACGCAGCTCGCCGAGCGCGATCACCGACGCGACGGCGCGCTCGCCCTGGGCGTTGGCCACGTCGTCGCGCAGCCGGCCCGCCAGGGCCCGCACGCGCGGATGGTCAAGGTGCGTACGCAAGGCACGCAGCGCCGACACCCGATTCTCGGCCGTTGATTCTTCGGCGGTGGCCAGCAGCAGCTCGTCGGGCGGCCCATCGCCAGGCGTGGCGACGGCCTGGCCGCCGGCGGTTTCACGCGCGGGTGGGGCGGGGGGCGGTTCGACGGCCGTGGGCCAGGCGCGCGTCGGCGCGTGCGCTTCGCGGCCGTCGGCGGTCGCCTCGCCGCTTTTTTCGCCGCTTTCGCCGCTTTCGCTGATGCCCGACATTTCGCCCATGGACGGCGCCAGCTCCATCACCTGCTGCAATGGCGCCATGCCTTCCAGCGTGGCGGTCGGGTCGTCGGCGACGACGGTTCGCCCTCCAGCGGGGGCGCGCCTTGACCGAGAAGAACGCGGGCTGCCCTCGGTCGATCGTCCGGCGCCGCGCCGACCGCTGGCGCGCTCCGCCGGGGCGGGCGTTTCAATCGGGGGGACGACGACTTGCTCCGCCACCGGCGCTTCCTGGCGGGGCGCCACCGCGCTGGTGACGACGATGGGGCCGGCGGGCAAAGGTGGCGGCATCGGTGTCTGCGACAGCACCCAGCGCCGCACCGCTGGCGATCCCACCAGCCGGGCCAGCAGCTTCAGATAGCGCGGCGGCATCGGCGTTCCGAACACCATCTGCGCCGCCACCCGCACCCGCACCTCGGTTGCGATGTAAAGCTCGACATCCACGCCGTGGGCCGCCGCGGCCTGGCGCAGCAACGCGGGATCCACCGAATCGTCGCACAGCACCTGCAATCGCTCGCCCTGGCGCGCCACCGGCACCGCCAGTCCCGGCCACGCCGCCGCCGGATCCAGCAGCGCTCCGACGCCGGGATCGACGGTCTCCATCAAGGCGGGCGGGGGAACCGGCAGGCCCGTCGACGCGGCCAGCGTTCCCCAGACCGTGGCCTCGTCGACCACGCCCATCTCCAGCAGCGCCGTGTCCAGCGCGCCGCCATAGATCGCCTGGCGTCCGGCGGCGCTGCGCACCGTCTCTTCGGAAAGCACTCCGTCGCGCACCAGGCAGTGGGCAAGGCCCGATGACATGGGTTGATCATCGTACATGGAAGGCGCTTGCGCCGCCAACGGCGCCGGCGCTTGCGGCGCCAACGGCGCCGGCGCCCAGCGTTACGGAAACGGGCGGCGCCGTCACCTCTCGTCGACGATGACGTAGGTGCCGGCCAGGTGATCGTGCAGGGCCCGGTGCTCGCGATCGAACAGCGCCCACAACCAGCCCAGCCCCGCCGGCAGCACGCTGACGGCCATGCCCAGCAAGCGCAGCATGCCGCGCGCCGGTCCCGGCGGTCGCGCCCGTCCCGAGATGAGGCGAATGCCCACCAGCCGCATGCCCAGCGTCTGTCCAGAGATCCCGGCGAAATAAAGCTGATAAAGCCCGGTGATTCCCAGGAACAACCCCACCGCGCCCACCGCCATCGGATTGCGATCCAGGATGCCGGCCACCAGCAGATCGGGGCCCACCTCGCGCAGGCTGGGCATGGGCACCTTCAGCGACAGCGCCGCCACCAGCGTGACGCCCGCGGTGCAGCCGAGCAGCAGCGCCAGATCAACGATGACAGCCGCGCAGCGCCGCGGAAAACCCGAGACCCGCACCCGGATGACACGCTCGTCGGTGTTCGGCCGGGCGGTCGGAGACGAGGATGGAGATGCGCTGGGCATGGGTGCGGCGAACGCGGTCACAAAGCCATTCTGCGAATACACGCCGTATTGAGCAAGTTTCCTGGTCGAGGATGTTCAGTCGAGGCCACCGGCGGCGAACTGTAGCAGGGCCACGGCCACCACGGCGGCCGTTTCCGTGCGCAGGATCCGCGGCCCCAGACCGACGGTGACGAACCCGGCGGTCTCGGCCTGGCCCATCTCCTCGGCGGAAAAACCACCTTCCGGGCCGACCAGCAGCGTCGTCGGCCGTGGCGCCGCGGGGAGGGCGGCCCGCAGCGGGCGTCCCGCTGCCCCCGCCCCCGCCGCTTCCCAGAAGGCCAGCCGCAGATCGCCTGCGTCGATCGTGTCCAGCGCCGCCGTCAATGGGGTGGGGGCCTCGATCGTCGGCACGTCGGCGCGTCCGCTCTGGCGGGCGGCTTCGCGCGCGATGCGCTCCCAGCGCTGTCGCCGGGCCGCCGCCTGTGCGGGCGCCGCCACGGTTCGTCCGGTCAGCACTGGCACCACCCGCGCCACCCCCAGCTCGCAGGTCTTTTGAATGATCCAGTCCATCTTCTCGCCGCGCGCCAGCCCCTGCAGCAGGGTGATGCGCGTGGGAGCGGCGCTGGCGTTGCCGCGACGGCGCTCGCCCAGCACCAGCGCCGTCGTCTTGGGCCCCACGTCGGCGACCTCGGCGTCGATCTCCGTTCCCTGTCCGTCGAAGACCACCACCTTGTCGCCCCGGCGGAGGCGCAACACGCGGCCCAGGTGGTGGTGCCCGTCGCCGTCGATGACGACGCGGTCGCCGCCCAGTTTTTCGGGCGCCACAAACACCCGCCGCACGCCTAACCCCCGCGCGCGGACGTCGACGACGGCGAAGGCCCTGGCCAGATCAAGCGCAGGCCCAGCCATTCATCATCCTCGCGGCGCCCGTCCAGCCGGAAGCCCAGCGCTTGATAGCGATCGATCACCGCCGGACCGTCGCTGCCCAGCAGCCCCGACAGCACGACCACGGCGCCCGGGGCCAGCGCCGCCGGCACGGCCGCCGCCAGCTCCAGCAGCACGTTGGCCTGGATGTTGGCCAGCAGGACGTCGTATGGCCCGCGCGCCGCCGCCAGCGATCCCACCCGGGCGCTGA
The DNA here is from genome assembly GCA_034666225.1 of Myxococcales bacterium. Classification (GTDB taxonomy): domain Bacteria; phylum Myxococcota_A; class Polyangia; order Fen-1088; family Fen-1088; genus DATKEU01. The sequence goes on along the minus strand of JAXDMH010000407.1, from coordinate 25 downwards.
CCGTGGTCACCCGGTTGCGTTCCAG
>JAXDMH010000406.1:0-3391 GCA_034666225.1 Myxococcales bacterium | reverse complement strand
GCGGGACAGGCAAGGGTCGGGAGGTGCTGACCGGACCGGAGCGCCCGCCGGCATCGCCGCCTTCGCCTTGCAGCGTGATCAAAAAATCGCCCACCTGGATGCGGTCGGCGTTGCTGATGGCCGCCGGCTCGCCGATCTTGCGGCCGTTGACGTAGGTGCCGTTCGTGCTTTTCAGGTCGACCAGCTCGAGGGCGCCGTCCTTGACGACCAAGCGTGAGTGCCGTTTTGAAATGTTCCCTTTGGGGAGAACGATGTCATTGCCTGAAACGCGCCCGATGGAAACTTCGTCCTTGTCGAACGTCAGGGAACGGGGCTCGCCCCCTTTTTCGGTGATCGTCAGCTTGATCATGAAGCCTCGGCGAAGGTTGGCGCCGCGTTCGGCCGGAGGACGTTATTCCGCGCGGTGCGCAGGGTCAAGACTTGCCGCCCCCGCCGTCCGACGAAGTGGTCGACGAAGCGGTCGACGCTTGGGACGCTGCGGATGGGGAGGGCGCGGGCGGTGGCGCGAAGACAGCGGCGATGGCATCGCCGAAAACCGTGACGACGCCAAGGGTCAGCAGCGCGGTCATGCCGACGCCGACCAGGAGGGAGGTTCTGTCTTCGCGTTTGGCCTTGGGCTGGCCGGTCATTTCGCGCAGTATACAGGCCAGCATGTCGCAACCAAGCGGTGAGATGCGTGCGGGCCTGAACTGGCCCGCTGTTATTCGGACGGCGATGCTGGCAGCGGCCGTCGGGGTGGCGTTGCCGGGCGAGGCGATGGCGGCCCAGCCAAAGTATTACTTTCGCGTCGGGCCGGTGAAGGCCCCCGACGGCGTCGATGCCACCGTGAAGACCTTCGCCGGTGAGGCTCTGCGGCAAGAACTGTCGTCGCGTCCCAACTGGGCCTCCGACGTGGGCGGCGTCCACGGCGAAGCTGAGAGCGAGCTGGTGGCCGAGTTGAAGAGGCGCGGGCTGCGTGGTTTCGACGTGACGCTGCGCCTGGAGCAATTGAAGAACGAGCTCAAGGAGCCGAACCCGGGCAGCCGTCTCAAACGGCTGGCGGTCAACGTGCGCCTGACCGTCTTCGGGACGGCTATCCCGGGGGCCAAGCTGGCCTTCAGCGGGGACGGCGAGTCCGGCCTGGAGACCGAGGTCATGGAGCGGCGAGCGGAGGCCGAGGGCGCATCGGCGATTCACGACGCCATCAAGGACGCCATCAAACAGGCGGTCGATCAGGCGGAAGCCAAGCTGTCGCTGGGTGTGGCGGCGCCTTTGAACGAGAACAAGCGCCGTAAGAAATAATTCGATAGTCAGTGAACGGGCGCACGGGAAGACCTTCCTGAAATGGTCGTATATTTGTTAGGCTGAAGGGCTCGGGTCGGAGGTCTCCATGCAGGCGATCCAGTTCGTCCTTTTTCTGGTGGTGGCCGCGTTGGCGTTGGTGGTGTTCGTCGTGGTGGTGCGCCGTCGCTGGCCAGGTACGCGCGCGGGACAGGCCGCGCGTCCGTCAGAAAAAGGCGTGCGTCAGGCCAAAAAACCGGTGGCGACACCCGCGCGGGCCGTGCCGGTCGCGCCGGTTGCGGCGACCGTGGCGACCGAATTTGGCCAGCTTTGTCCCGCCTGTGGCAAGCAGTTCCCTGCTGGGCTTCGGTACTGCCCGCATGATGCGCGCGCCTTGGTACCGGCGGGCGGCGCAGCCGTCGCCGAGTCGGCCGCGGGAACGCAATGCCCACGCTGCGCTCGTCTTTACGGGGCGGACAAGCGATTTTGTCCGTTCGACGCCGAGGAGCTGGTCGCCATCGCGCAGGCGTCGGCGTCGGCGTCCATTTCTGCCCAGCATCGCATTCCGGTCCACCGGACGTCGCGCGGCTCCGGAAAGATCTGTCCGCACTGTGCGCAACACTATGAAGCCGACGCCACGCTGTGCGGCCGCGACGGCGCCGCGCTGGTCAGCGTCAACTGACGCCCGCTGCCCCTGGCGCGCGGGAGGGCTGGTAGAATGTGGGGATGGTTCGCGCTGGTTTTGTTGTTCTTGCTTGCCTGATCGCGCTCGGCGGCTGTCGCAAGGTGGTCCCGGAGACAGCGCCGGTGGCCAAGGGAGCGCCGGCGACCCTGGAGATTCTGAAGGGGGATCGCTGGCTGTTCACGTACGCCGAGCTCGACGGGCAGTTCTCCACCACGGACAAGGCGGAGATCGTGCCGCCGGTTTCCCGGGGACTGGTTCGGGTTCTGGATCCGTCAAATCCCGCTGCGAAAACAACCGGCAGCAACGAGGTTTTTGTAGCAGACCTCAACCAGTTGTTGAATGCCGGTAAGACCCAGGCCAAGGCCCTGTCGCGCGAGGCTTTTGAGACGGCCGCTCTGGCTCAGTTGCCGGCCGGGCAGTCGTCGGTGCTGGCCGAGCACGCGCCCGGCGCAGGGCCGCCGCCCGCGGGGGCGCCGCCTTTGCCGTCGCCGTCGCCGCACGGCGATGGCGGGCTGGCGCCGGGGACCACGCCGGTTGTCACGGTTTACGGCACGTCGTGGTGCGGGGCCTGTCGGGCGGCGCGGCAGTACCTGTCGGAAAGAAAGATTCCGTTTGCCGACAAGGACGTCGAACAAGATCCGGCGGCGGCGCGCGAGCTGGCGGAGAAGGCCGCCAAGCTGGGGATCCCGACCGATCGCGTACCGGTGATCGAGGTGCGGGGGCGCCTGCTGCTGGGATTCGATCGAGCGCGCATCGAGGCCCTTCTGGGAGAAGCGACGTGAAGCGCCGCGCCGGTCTGGCCCTGCTGGCTTTGGGTTTGGTGCTGTCGGCACAACAACGTGCGGCCGAGGCGCGCCTGATCGACGTGCGGGCCGGCCTTCTGGCCGGCGGCGTGGTCGGGTGGGGGGCGACTGACAAGACGCCCGATTTCTTTGACACGACCCGGGGCGGCGCTCTGGGGTTCGAGGTGGGCGTCAAGCTGCTGGTGTTCGATCTGTCGGGGAATTTTGTGCAGGTGATCGATAGCAGCGGGCGAACCGGGACGCTGACGCAGTTCTTGCTGGGGTTCATCATCGACGCGCCCATCGGGCCCGGTCACACCCAGGCCGAACGCAATCGGTTGTTGCTTCGTCCGGGCGTCAACATGGGATTCGCGTTCGGGACGCCGCACCCGGTGTCGCCGCCGCTGGACAGCGCGCAGATCTCGCACAAGGGGCTGGTGACGAACCTGAAGGTCGGCGTCGAATATTTTCTGACGCCGTACCTGGGCGTGGGCGCCGAGGTGTCGGCCGGCTATCACTATTTCTTCGGCGGGACGATCGTCGTCACCCAGGGAGACGCCAACAAGAGTTTCTCCAGTGGCAGTCACCTCATCGGGCTGGGCACGCTGACGTTTCACCTCGGGCGCTGACGGCGCGGCGTCAAAGGCGCCTCTCTAGTTGGCGT
>JAXDMH010000405.1:0-5924 GCA_034666225.1 Myxococcales bacterium | reverse complement strand
TAGTCGCCCGGCTGCTGGCCGACCGAGAAACATTGCACCACGTCGGTGGGTGGCGTGGGCGCGCAGGGCACCAACCGCGCATCGACGGCGGCGTCCGGTGTTTGCAAGATCCAGCGGGGTTTCAGCGCGTCCTTGTCGTCGTCGTGCGACCTGGCGCTGGTGACGCGGAAAGTGGAGAACAGATCGTAACGGCCCAGGGCATTGCGCACCGGCTGCTGCACGTCGATGACCGCCACCGGCACCCGGTTTTGGGGCGCCACGGAAAGCGCCTTCGGGGAGGCGCTGGCGCCGGACACGTCGCTGACCAGCAACCAGACGCAGCGGGTGCCGTTGCTCTGGGAGCTGAGCGTGAAGGAGTAGGTTGGGGTCATCTGCTCGGTGGGGGGACGAAGGCTGGGATCCAGCGGAACCGGGCAGGCTCCGGGCGCGCTGGACCATTCGTAGCGCAGCCGGTCTCCATCCGGATCGGTTGCATCGGCCGAAAGGGTGACGGTCTGGCCGCGGGTGGGGGCCGGCGGGGAGAGCTGGATCTCGACCACCTTGGGCGGCGAATTCACCGGGTCGGTGAACAGACAAGCGGGCGCGGCCAGGCCCAGCAAGATGGCAGCGATGCCAGCGCCAACGTCGAGAGGCGAGTTCATGGAGACGCTGCACGCGCGTTGCAAAACGAAGGCCGGTTCATGACGGCGCCGATTCTAGCGGAGTTCAACCGCCGCCAAGAGATTCATCGGGTGACAACGCGACAGGATTGTCAGGGAAGATCGCCGCGCGGATTAACTGCCGGGGCGCCGCCTTCCCTGCAGGGCCGGGGCGGGTCGCAATCGTCGACCCTGTGAGCAACCGGGAACATCATTTATTCCGTGACGGCTCCGCTCCACAACGCCGCGTCCTTCACCAGCAGCTCGACGACGAAGTCCATGACCGCCCGCACGCGCGCCACCCGCGCCAGGTCGGGGTGGACGACCAGGAAGATGTCGCGGCCGCCCAGGACGCGCGGCGTGAGCCTGCGAAGGCGCGGCTCGCTCTCGGCGAAGAAGCACGGAACAGCGGAGATCCCCATGCCACAAACGGTGGCGTTGATGGCGGCGATGATGCTGTTGCCGCGCATGACGACGTTCGCCCCCTGGGCGTGCGCCCCCAACCACAGGCCCCCCGGCGTGTTGGCCAGGCTGTCGTCGAAGCCGATGACGTCGTGCCCGCACAGGTCCTCCGGCGCTGCCGGCGCGCCCTTGCGCGCGATGTAATCGGGGGCCGCGTACAGAGACCAACCCGCGACGGCGACCTTGCGCGCCAGGAGGTCGGGCTCCGTCACCTCGCGCGCGCGAACGGCCAGGTCCGCCTCGCCTCGCATGAGGTCGACGGAGTGGTTGCCGCTGGAGATCTGAACGACTAGATTGGGGTGCCGCTCGCGGAGCGCGCCGAAGTGCTTCACGAAGTAGCCGGTGAAAGCCTCGGAGATCGAGAAGCGCACCGTCCCCTCGATCCGGTCGTCGCCACCCGACACCCGCAGCTCGATCGCGTCAAAGCGCGCCGCGATCTCTTCGGCCAGCGGCAGGATCCCGCGTCCCGCCTCGGTGGCAACCAGGCCGTCGGGGCCGCGCAGAAAGAGCCGCGTGCCCAGCTCCGTCTCCAGCGCCGCCAGGCGGCGACCCACCGTCGTGTGCTCTACGCCCAGCTCGCGCCCGGCGCCCGCCAGGCTTCCCGAGCGCGCGATCGCCAGGAAGTAGCGGAAATCGTTCCAGTCGGGCACCCGTGCAGATTCGCACGGTGGGTGTGCCGCTTCAATCATTCCGCGCCGCGCGCGCGATCGGCAGAGTGGTCTTCGCAGCAAGTGTTCCGCAACGAAATGACCCAACCCAAGGAGATCACCATGAACGCTCTCGACATCGTCACCAAGCTGGACAAGGAAATCTGCGGCGGCGAGCTGGCCAAGGCGGCCGCCTACCTGGCCGACGACTTTCGCTTTGTCGGCGTCGGCCCGCAGCCCCTGAACAAGGCCGAGGCGCTGGGCGTGTGGGCGACCATCCGCGCGGCCCTGCCGGACTTCAGCCACAACATGCGCGTCGTGCGCGAGGCCTCCAGCATCGTCTACGCCACCGTCGAGGCGGGGGGTACCCACACGGGAACGCTGTCCATCCCCAACGGCCCCACCGTGCCGGCGACTCAGCGCACGTGGAAGAACCCGCTAGAACGCATCGCCATCACCGTGCGCGACGGGAAGGTCAAGGAATGGTCCGTCGAAGGCGTCCCTTGCGGAGGCATGGCCGGTCTGCTCGGGCAGCTGACCTAGCGACACGAGCGGCGCGCTGCTGGCTGACGGAGGCGCTCACTCCGTCAGCTTCTTGGCAATCTTGTCGATGCCGACCTTGGCGCACGCCGCGTCCTTGTCTCCTCCGGGAGAGCCAGAGACACCGATCGAACCGACGAGTTCCTTGCCAGCAAAAATGGGCAGCCCACCTTCGATGATGGTCAGTTTGTCCAGCAGCAACAACCCGGTCTTCAACGGCTCCGGCCGTTTGCTCATCTCCACCGACGGCGCGCGGGTGGTGAAGGCGGTGTATGCCTTGCGCATGCTGTTCTCGACGGTGTGTGGGTTCGCGGCGTCGTCGCTGAGCACCACCGCGGTGCGGGCATGCCGGTTCAACACGGTTATCGTCACCTTGAAACCGTCGGCGCGGCAACGCTCCAGGCTGGCGGTGGCCATTTCCATGGCGGCGTTCAACGAGATGGTGCGTTCGTTCAGCACGGCCTGGCCGCTGGCCAGGCAGGGAACAAGCGCGACGGTCGCCATCATGACCAAGGTGATCTTCGCTTTCGATTTCATTGAATCCTCCAATGGTTTTGAAAACGCCGCAGACAATTGTTAGATCACAGGCGCGATGCCCAATCGCTCCCCTGAGGATGCCTTCTCGACGCCCTGCTAAGGCGGATCCATTCCGATGCCGCCGCGGGTTCCGCGCGCGATGATCATTTGTGAATCGAGGACCAGCGTCTTTGCGCCCATCAGGTCGTTCATCAAGCGGGTGCGAATGGTGCCGGCGTTCGTTCCCGGGTTGGGCAACTGGGCGACTTTCAAAGCCCACAGACGAATCTCGTACATGTTCATCGTCGTGCCACCGGGCCCTTGAAAGCCGCTCGGGGTCTGGCGCATACCGGCCGGGGCGGGCGGGCCGGGCATCGCCACGTGGGGAATGTTGGTGGGCAGCCCGGTCTCGGTCGCGGGGATGTCCCACATGGCAAAATGGGGATTCCCGATCGACAGATCGTACAAGGTGATGGCAAAGCTCATGGTGCCGGCCGGCCCGGTCCCCCAGCTGAAGGGAGGGCTGACGTTCATGGGCGCCGAATGACGGGGCGGAAAGACGAGAGTGTTTCCCATCATGACCAGGCCACCGCATTTGAACTGAAAGGCCATGCTGACCGGAGCGTCGCCTGAAACGTCGCCCGCGCTGCCATCGGACGCGGTTGTCTGATCAACCGGCCCGTCGCTCGGTGCGCTGCCACCCGTGCCTACGCTGCCGCCGCTGCCGGCGTCCGCCGCGCCCCCCGTGCCAGCGCCGCCGGTGCCAGCCCCACCCGAGCCGCTGCCGCCCGAGCCGGACGCGCCGCCGGTTCCGCCTCCCTGCACCCCGCCCGAACCGCCGGGCGTCGATGGACTGTCGGACCCGCAACCCGCCGCCGCGAAAAGAACTCCAACAAAAGTTCCCAATACAAACTTCATTCGCATCGGCTGCCTCCTCTTTCTGGGCCAAAACCTAGCCCAACCGTCGGAGGGGAGGAAGCAATTGTTTATTCGCAGGCACCTGGGCGCAGGTCGCGAAAAAAACGATTTTTTGCGCGCAAAAAAACTGTGTCTTCTTGTAAGGTGCGCGACTGAGGCTCCCCCATGTCCAAAAAAACCTATGTTTCCCTTGCTGCTTTCATTGCCATTGTCGGTGGTGCCAGCGTCACTGTCGCGGCGCCGTTCAAAATTTTCATGATCTCGTCGACCGCGGTCGATCACCTGGCCAGCAGCGCCATGGCCCGCGCCGTCCTGCCGCAGATGGGGATGACAAACGACTTCACCGTCGACGCCACCACCGACAACACGCTGATCAACGACGCCAACCTGGCCAAGTACGACGTGTTCCTGCAGATGCACCTGGCGCCATTTGAAATCAAGCTGGAGCAACGAGCCGCGCTGGAGAATTTCGTCAAATCAGGCAAAGGCTGGGTCGGCGTTCACGCCGCGGGGCTGATCATTCTTTCGGAGATCGGCCCCGGCAAGGCGCTGCCGGACTGGCCCTTCTTCGACGACCTCATGGGGCACGTCACCTGGATAACCCACCCGATGCTTCAGATGGGCCGCGTGATCATGGAGGATCGCACGCAGCCGATGACCCGAAACATGCCGGCCATGTTCACGATCACCGACGAGTGGTACGAATTCAGCGGCAACCCACGCGCCAACGTCCACGTCCTGGGCCGCGCCGACGAGAACAGCTACCGGCAGGTCAAACCGATGGGCGATCACCCCATGATCTGGATCTGCGACAAGTTTCCCAAGGCCATCTATATCGGGACCGGCCACGACGCTTCTGACTTTCAGAACGCCACCTGGACCGGCCTGCTGCGAGATTCGTTGCTGTGGGCGGCCGGCCGGCTGGCGGATCCCGGCGACGGAGGAACCGACGCCACCGACGGGCCGGCCGGCGACGGCGGCAGCGACACCGCAGCGGAAGCGGGCGGCGACGGCAACAGCGACGCGCCCAGCGGCGACGCCGCGGCTGACGCCCCCGTCGATGCCCCGAAGGAGGCGGCCGCCGAGGTCGCGGGAAGCGGCGGCGCGACCGGTTCGGGCGGCGCGGCGGCGACCGGCGGGGCCTCCGGCTCGGGGGGAACCAAGGCTTCCAGCGATGGGTGCTCGTGCCGCTTCAGCGCGGCGACAGAGGCGGCGGGAACGGCCGACGCGCCCGGGCCGTCATCGCTGCTCCTGCTGGCTGGACTGGGTTTGGTGGCACGCCGACGCCGGCGCCAACGCTGACAGAAACAAAACCATAGGAATTTTTACTTTGCCACTGTCGCCGCTGATCTTCGGATTTCCATCACCTGATGCTACAAGGAGCACGTGCACATCATGAACGTCCGGTCATTCACGGTATTGGCGATGGTCCTGGCAGCGGCCGGCTGCGGCACTTCAGGAAGCACGCCGCCACCGGTGGTCGACTCTGGCCATGACAGCCCGGCGGCCGACATGGGGTCGTCATCCGATGTCGTCAGCACCGGCGGCAACGTCGGCAGCGGCGGCGCCATCGGCACCGGCGGCGCCATCGGCACTGGCGGCACCATCGGCACCGGCGGCGCCGACGCGGCGGCGACCACTGACGCCTCCGATGCCGGCACGACCGACGCCCCTTTGCCGAAGATCAACATTCTGGCCATCGCCGAGCTGGGCACCGACCCGCACGTTCCGTTCGTGATGGCGGCCAAGCCGTGGCTGATGCAGTTTGCCGCCGACAACAACATGACCATCACGTTCGTCGAGAACGGCAACGGCATCACGGACGCCATGCTGGCCAACTACAACCTGATCCTGCAGCTGAATTACCGGCCTTTCCTGTTCAACGCCACCGCTCAGGCGGCGATCGAGAAGTACCTCACCGACGGGAAGGGCGGCTGGCTGGGGCTGCACCACGCCGCGTTGTACGGCTCCGCCGTCTCGAACGTGACGTGGCCCTGGTACTTCACCAACATCCTCGGCCAGATCAACTACAAGGACTATATCGCCTCGTTCGCCAAGGCGACCGTTCACATCGAGGAGGCCGCCCACCCCATCTTCAAGGGTGTGCCCGCCACCTTCGATGTGGCCATGGAAGAGTGGTACACCTGGGACAAGAACCCGCGCCCGAACGTGCACGTCCTGGGCAACGTCGACGAGGGTTCCT
>JAXDMH010000404.1:0-4158 GCA_034666225.1 Myxococcales bacterium | reverse complement strand
GAGCTTGGTCGTTATGCCGGCGATGGTGCCACCCTGGAAACGGTCGCTGCCTGACTGCGCCCATTGATCGAAACGAAAGCCTGCCGGCCGTGCGGCGGGCAAGTTGTTGACATCCAGCAGCGGCCGCGTGGCCTCTCGCCCGTCGCTGAAACGATCGGGCAGAAGAAAGTAGATGATCTCGTCACGCCAGTCGGCGGGCGAGGCAAACCCTGCCGTCCGCCGCGGCAGCGCGACCGGACGGACGGAAGCGGGTCGTTTGGCGTTCAATGAGTCGTCGACGAAGGCCATGGAGATCCTCGCTGCCTGAACGGGTGAGGCCGGGAATATTCCGCCTTCAGCAGGCCGGTACCTGCGCAGCGCTGTCGCGCGAATCCCGCGAATCGCGCCGTGATCCGATGGCGTCGCCGATCAAGACGCCGATGACCATGGTCGCGAAAAACACCCATCCGTGGCCGGGGGCCAGGCCCAGGGTGACGATGGCGGGACCCGGGCAATAGCCGGCCAGGCCCCAACCGACGCCGAACACCGCGGCGCCCGTGACCAGGCGCGTGTCGATGGGCGCCTGCAGGGCCAGGGCGACCGTCGTCCCCCGGCGGCGACGCTCGAGCCAGAGCGCTGTTCCGTGCACGGCAATGGCGCCACCCATGACCCCCGCCAGGCTGGGGTTCCAGGCGCCCGCGAAATCGAGGAAGGCGCGCACGCGGTGGGGATCGGTCATGCCCGACACCAGGAGACCGACACCGAAGAGCAAACCAGCACCGAATGCCGAGAGCGTCGCCTTCATGGCGCCCTCAACGCGGGCAACCAGTGCGAGACAACGAACACGGTCAGCGCGCCCGTGGCGATGAACGTGAGCGTGGCGGCCAGCGCCCGTCGCGAAAAGCGCGCCAGGCCGCAAACGCCATGCCCCGAGGTGCACCCACCACTGATGCGCGTGCCCAGACCCACCAGCAACCCGGCGAGACCCAGCAGCGGCAGGCCACCGGCGTTCACCGCGGGTCGTCCTATCCCCATCGCCATTGCCATCGCCGTCGTCCCCGCCAGCCCGGCGATCACCAGCCCGACCAGAAACGGAATGGCGACGGTCCGCTCACTCCTCGACACCAGCGCGCCACGAAGGATTCCACTGACTCCGGCGACGCGGCCATTGGCCCGCCAATAGACGGTAGCGGCCGCGCCGATGAGGGTTCCGCCCAGGATGGCGCGACCGAACTCCATCAACGTCATGCACCAAGGTCTACTGTGCGATGACGGCGATCGTCAAACCGGTGGCCGATTTTGGCGCGAATTTGCGAAAGACAGCTGGAATTCGGGGCGGCCTCTTCAGCGGTGTTATTATCAACGTTCGTTTTAGGAGGCGCATGATGAGCAGGTTTGCCCTCTTCTCGGCCGCCGCGGCCGCCATCGCTGGTCTTGGATGTGGAAACATTGGCGGCCCCGGCGCCGCAGGTGTCGGCAGTGGCGGCGCTGCGGCCGGCGTCGGTGCCGCGGGCGGCGGGACTGGTGGCGGCGGGGGGACTGAGATGGGCAGCGGCGGCGCCGTCTCGGGCGGGGGCGCAGGCGGCGCCAGCGCTGGCGGCGCCATCGGCGGCGAGGGCGGCGACAGCGGCGGGAGCGCCGACGCCGTGATCGGCCCGCAGGTCGACGCCGGCCCGTGGGATCCAAGCTCCGTCGGCGGCGCCAGCAAGTGCGCCCAGTCGGGGTTCCAGCTTTGCGAGGACTTTGAAAGCGGCGCGATCGACAAGACGATCTGGACCGTCAGCGGAACGGCGCCCGTCATCGACGACGTTCATGTCGCGCGCGGCGGCAAGGCGCTGCACATCGCGGTCACGGGCGGGGCGTCCACGCGCCTGCGCGAGACCAAGACCTTCCGCGAAACCGACGACACGTATTTCGGCCGCGTCTTCATCTACTTCAAATCCATCCCCACGCCCACGGGCGGCCTCAACTATTCCCACTGGACGCTGCTGGGGGCCACCGGCGACGGACCGGGCGGGGGAGGCGAGATTCGCTTCGGCGCGCAGCTGCTGAACGGCGTGAACCTGTGGGGCACCGGCACCGACAACCAGAGCGCGGGCGGCACCGGCGACTGGACCAACGTCGATCAAGACCCGGCCCCCGACGGCAAGGCGGCGCACGTCCCCACCGGTGTGTGGCTGTGCCTGGAGTGGATGCACGCCGGCCCCGACGTCAACGAAACCAAGATCTGGATCGACGGCATCGAGCATCCATCCATCGCCACCACCAAGACATCGCACGGGATCCGGCTGACCCGCGGCGCGCCCAGCGCGGGCATGGGCAATTTCATCCTGCCCAACTTCACGGCGCTGTGGATCGGCTGGCAGACCTATTCGGGCGCGCAACCGTACGAGCTGTGGATGGACGAGATCGCCATCAATCACACCCGCGTCGGCTGCGGAAACTGAGCCATTTTCTTTGTGCGAAGTGATGTCCCGTGGCTTCAAAGACGGCGCGGGGATGACGTCCCAGTTCTTCGGCGAGGAAGGGATCGACGTCAGCCGCGACGGCAAGACCCTTTACGTCGCGGATGGCGCCTGGGGCCAGGACCAACCCTACAATCGCATCCGCAAGCTCGTCATCACGCCCTGATACGGGGACGGGCCGCCCGCGTGGCGCCGAACAGACAGCGACCCGGTCGGTCCTGAACCGTTGTTGCCCGTACGGACTACTTATTTATTGATGACTAAAAGCTGCGGAGTCAATCGATTTGGTTGGACCGCCGTCTGCGTGATTCTTTGCGGTTGCGGCGGCGGGGCGGGCGGTGGCGCTCCCACGCAAAATGGCAGCGGTGGCGCAATCGGCAGTGGGGGCGCACCGGGCAGCGGCGGCATGGTCGGCGGCAGCGGCGGCCAATCCGGCAGTCCAGGCGGCAGCGGCGGCCAGGCGAGTGGCTCCGGCGGCACGGGCGGCCAGCAGGGTGACGTTGACGCCGCTAACGCTGTCGATGCGGCCTCGCCCGGCGACGGCTCCGTGGCGGGGTGTCCGGCCGGCGCAGCCGTGTGCGAGGATTTCGAAAAGTACGCCGTCGGCGGCGATGTCACCGCCGGTGGATGGAGCGTCATGCAGACGTCGGCCACCGTGCAGGTCGACGCGACGAAACCCTTCGCCGGCGGAAAGGGCCTGCACCTGGTGGCGCCCGCGGGCGGCGCCAAGACCGCCGCGCTTCTGGTTCGCCAGGGCGCGCCGCTGTTTCCGATTGCCGGCAATTCATTCTTCGGCCGCATGATGGTTTGGATCACCGACGCGCCGGCAGGCATTCATTTCAATAACGTGATCGCCAGCGGGACTCTCCCCAACTCGACCCAGATCGCGAAGTATGGTTTCGGGGCGCTGATGGCCAGGACCACGGCTGCGTACACCGTCCGAAACACCGCGGCGGGTGCCCCCGTCGTCGACTGCTACTTTGGCGGAGGGGCCGCCGTTCCGATCAAGCGCTGGGTCTGCGTGGAATGGAAGTTCGACGGCGCGGGCAATGAGATGCACTACTGGTACGACGGCAGCCCGGTCAGCGAGGTGGTGAAGAGCGCGGGGACTTGCGTGGCAGGCTCAGCGCCCATCTGGACGGCGCCCACGTTCGCGGACATTCAGCTTGGCTGGTTCCAGAATCAACCAAGCACGGCGCCGCTTGAGATGTGGATGGACGATATCGTCATTCACGGCACCCAGCGGGTCGGCTGCCCGATGAAGTGACGGTTCCGTTGGCACAGGAGCCCAACCGGTGTAAGGCGCAGCTAACAGTTTGCGCGTTGCGCAGCGGAAAAATCGATTTGACTGCGATGCCGGGTTTCCCGCACTGTGTGATGGTAGGTGGCGTGGTGCACCGCCGGGCAATGGCCCGACGATGCTGGCCCGCGGGGGGCAGACGGACCCATTGAGGTCTTCGCGGGGTCAAAGGACCCGTCAAGGCCGTCGCTTAATTATCGCGTGAGCTCCGACGGGCTTTGCCCGGCGGAGGTCTTCGCGGGGGTCAAAGGACCCGTTGAGGGTCCTTTCGTTGTTGATTCGAGTTTTTGGAGGTATCGGATGACTCGATCGCTTGCGCCTGTCGTGTGCTTCGTGGTGGCCCTCTTCGTCGCTGGCTGTATTGGCAGCGATTCTTCGTCCAGCCCGCCGGGCAGCGGCGGCAGCGGCAGCGGC
>JAXDMH010000403.1:0-5878 GCA_034666225.1 Myxococcales bacterium | reverse complement strand
CGTCGCGCGCCACCGCCGAGACCTTGCCCAGGATCTCCGACTGACGCCCATTTTCGAAGTGCTGGAGGCTGCTCAGCGCGTCGCCCTTGGTGACGATGCGCGCGGCGGCGCCGCCCATGGCCGGCACGCGAACCACCATCCGGTGACAGGTGAGAACGTCGTCGTCGGGATTTTCGCCGGGGCTCCAGTAAAGCAGGATGTCACCGGCGCCCAGCTCGCTCTCTCCAGCGGACTGAATGAAGAGGGAATCGCCCGCCTTCAGCCACGGCCGCATGCTGCCACCTTGCGGTTTGAAGGCATAGGTCCGGTGCTTTTTCAGGAACGATCGGAACTCGGAGATCATCTCGCGCGTGTTTTGCGGCGCTGACCGCCGTCCGGCGGCGGCACCGGCGTGCGGCGCCACCCGCCTGACGATCTCGGCCACCGGGCTATCACGGCGCGACTGCAGCTCGAAGCATCGCGTCTCCTGGCAAAGCCGGGCGGCGATGGCCAGGTTCCGCCGCGCCGTCTCGGCGTCCGCTTGAAAGCAGATAAAGCATTCCAGCAGGCGCAGCGTCGCCTCGGCGGACGTCAGCGGCTCGACGCCGACGGTCGCACCCTGCTTGAGAAAGCCGACGCCGCGCAACGGCCAGCTGCGCAGCGAGATGCCGCCGCGTTGAAAATCGCCCCAGAACGGCGTCCCGTGGGCGCGCCAGACCCCGTCGTCGCCGGACCGCAAGGCGACCAGCTCGTCGCTGAGGACGTCGTCCGGATCTTCCATCTTGCGGGCCAGGGTGGACTTGCCCGCTTCACTGACGCCGGGGAACACCAGCGCGCCGTCGCCGTGGCGCAAACCGCAGGAATGAACCAGGGCTCCGCCTTCCAGTGACAGGAACGTCGACCACAGCACGCGGAACAGAGAATCGAGCGCGAACGGATTCATCTCGCAGCGGCCCTGACCGACCCAGCGCGTGCGCTTGCGAAAGGTCTCGGGCGTCAGCTTGAAGGAGAAGTCCCAGCGCTCGGCTTTGATCGATCGCGCCGAGGTGGTGATGGTCAGCGGCTGGGCGGCGATCTCGCCGGTGCGCGCCGCGCTTTGCGAGGCCACCGCCGGAACGAAAGTCAGACGCAGGGCAAAGGCCCGGTCGACCCAATCGGCGGGCGGCAGCCGAAAGGCATCATAGCGGGCGCTGACCTGCTCCAGGAATGTCACCGGCGCCGCACCCAACGACACCCGGCCCACCACGCCCCCGATGGAGAGCATGAAGTCGGTATAGGTGATGCGTTTGGGTGACATGACCGGTGGTCCCTATGAAGAGATCGGGTTCTGCATGCACTGTTCGATCTGAGGCGCGTTCTTTCCGCAGGCCAGGCTGTTCGATTCGAACAGGTGCCCGGTCTTGACGCGTGGACGATCCCATTTCTTTTTTTTGCCCGGCGGGTTGGGCTTGCGCGTGGTTTTATCAGCCATCGATCCTCATCCTTTCCACAGCGTCATCCTTTCCGGACTCACATCAACCGCTTGGCAGCCTGGGCCGCCGCCTCGCGCGTGTCCTTGGCCGGTTCCTGTTTTTCCAGGCGGCGCAGAAGGCGCAGGCCCGGCCTGGCGGCGGTCCGGCCCTCGGCGGTGCTAGCCAGCTCGCCCAGCCCCCACGCCGCGTTCATGCGCACGTATTGACTCTTGTCGTTCAGCAAACGGACGAGCAGCGGCGCACAGGTCGGATCGTGCAACTTGCCGAGCACCCGCGTGGAAAATGCCCGCACCCGATCGTCAGCGTCGGTCTCGGCCGAGGTCATGAGCGCCTCGCGAAATTTTTTGGGCTCGCCGCGAAACGCTTCATCGGCCGCCACCACGGCGTCGGCGTCTTTGTTGAGTATGCCGGTGCGCCAGACACCCATGAGGTTCTCGATCTGCTTTTCCACCGGGGGGACGTTGGCGGCAGCCAGCGCCGCGCGGGCAGCAGCGCTGTCTGGCCCGCCGCCGTCGTCGCCGCCGCCGTTGGTGGGGAAGTCGCTGCGCGCCGACGAGGGGCCGCCGCTGGACGAGGGCGTTCCGCGTTCGCTGCCGGGCGGCCCGTGGCGCGCCAAGCGGACGAAGACGAGAACGATGATGACCGCCCCCAGCACGGCCGCGCCGGCGAAGACGATCCTTCGTTTGCCCCCGTTGAACATTGATCGATGTCAGCCGTTGGCCGCCCAAACACCATAGAGCATCTGGCGAGGCGCCGACAAGAAACGCGGCGGGGGGATTGGGCTGGACTGAGCATGAAAACGCGCGGCGGCGACACGGGAAAGGATCTCCCTGGCCGCCTTGTGGATATCGACAGCGTTGATCAACGCTTAAGCGATTCGTCGTCGGATTCCCGGGCGCACACCCACTGGTGCGCACCCGGCCCACACTTCCACACGGAAAACCGCGCTTCCGGCCGGTGCCAGCGCGGTCAGTCCAACGCCGGTAATCAGTGACCCCGGCCCGATTCGAACGGGCGACCTACGGTTTAGGAAACCGTTGCTCTATCCACCTGAGCTACGGGGCCGTCAAAACGAAATGAATGAAGCGAAATGATGAAGCGAAACGACGTTGCGGAAATGGTGCATACGTCACCGTTGAATCTTCGTCAACACGCCGTCCCAGCCATCAATGCGCGACGGGCGCTTGTCGTGGCGTGTGTGAGATCTGGAAAACTGGACGGGTATCTTAACGAAAGTGTTCTCCGTGCCGAAACGTTGCTGAGGGCGGACGACGCGATTGCCGCTCGACAATACAAGTTGCTGAGGAGAATTCAGTCATGTCGATGTCCATCAAGACCAACGTCTCGTCACTTGAAGCCCAGAAGAACCTGATGAACAGCGAGAACGACCTTAACAAGTCGTTGGCCAAGCTGTCGTCCGGGTACCGTATCACCAAGGCACAGGACGACGCCGCCGGCTTGGCCATTGCCGTCAACCTGGGCGCCCAGATCAAGAGCTACAACCAGGCCGTGCGCAACGCCAACGACGCGCTGAACGTCAGCCAGACGGCGGAAGCGTCGCTGAACGAGACGCAGAACATCCTGACCCGTCTGCGCGAGCTGGCCTCTCAGTCGGCGTCGTCCGGTATCTCCAACACCGAGCGCGGTTACGTTCAGAACGAAACAGACGCCCTCACCAGTGAAATCGACCGTATCGCCAACTCGACCGAGTACAACGGCGTGGCGCTGCTGAACGCCTCGACGGCGCTGACCTTCCAGGTCGGTATCCGCAACGTGGCCAACAACGACCAGATCACGGTGACGACCTCCAGCGCCACCGCGGCCTCGCTGGGCATCAATGGCCTGTCGCTAGCGACGCTGACCGGCGCCCAGGGCGCGCTGGCCACCATCGACGCCGCGCTGCAGTCCATCTCGTCCAACCGCGCGACGCTGGGTGCTCAGGCCAACCGGATGGAGACGGTCATCAACGCCGCCACGCAGGCCTCGGTCAGCTTGTCGGCCGCCCAGAGCCGTATTCAGGACGTGGACGTGGCGCAAGAGACCTCGAACCTCAGCCGCGCCCAGATCCTGATGCAGGCCGGTGTCTCGGTTCTGGCCCAGTCGAACCAGATCCCGCAGGTTGCCCTCAAGCTCCTCGGGTAATCGCCCTCCGCCTACCCTTCGAAATTGATCCGCCCCCGGGACTCGCCCCCGGGGGCGGTTTTTTTTGTGGTGCGGCCGTGTGGTAGGAACCTGGGTCGGTTTCCGTTGACCAACCAATGTCCATGAATGTTCTCGCTCGTCGTCTTGTTGTTGCCGGGGCGGCTGCCGCCGCGGTGTTTTGCCAGGCCTGCCGCAATGACACCGCGCCGCTGGGCCTGCCGGAGGCCTACAGCATCGTGGCGCCGCTGCGCGATCAGACCGGCCAGATCCAGACGATCCAGACCGGTGGGGCCGGCCTGCCCGTGGTCGTTCCCATCACCGCTGACGACGCCGCGACCGCGCCGCTGCACAAGCTGTTCTTCCTGGGCTTCGTCTCCGAGGTCTTGCGCACCGACTACCTGGCAAAGCAGTTCTTGCGCGAGGCCGATCTCGCGGGCGCAACCTTTTCGCCGGCGGCGCGGCAGCTGGCCAACGAGCCCACGGTGTTCCTGGTCGACGACAGAGCTGGCGATCCGGCTATCTTTGCCAGCCCGGGCCTGGGGCTGGCCGTCAAACGACCCTGGACCTTCGGTGGCCCGTCGCCCCGGCCGACGCTGACCTGGATCGGGGTGCCCGCCGCGCTGGACCGCGACCCCGCTTTGGGCCAGACCGTCGTCGCGGCGCTGGGACGGCACATCGCCCGCGCCATCGCCACCGGGGGCGACCCGCGCCGCGCCGCCGAGGCGCCGGCCGTGCTGGTCGACGGGTATGCCCAGTCGCTGGAGGTGATCGCCCGCGAGTGGCGCCTGGGCGAAGGACCGCAAGGCGCCATGGCCCCCACCGCCGGCACGACCGCCCAGCGCGAGCTGTTCGCGGCCGTGCGCGGAAATCGGTTCGCCGTCGGGCCGGACGGACATGGGGTACGACCGGCCTCTCAGATGCTGCGCGATCCTGGCCTGGCCGCGACGGTGCTGTACCGTTTCGCCCAGGCCAAGGTGGTCGGGCATCGGGTGGCGTCGGCCGAGCTTTACGGGCCGTTCGTCAAGGAGCGCGTTCCGCCCGGCATCAGTCCGGCGGCGGTGCTGGGGCCGTTCCGGAACTTTCAGGCCAAGCTGATCGCCGTGTGGGGACGCGCCGTCCTGCGCGGCAAACCGCCCCGCGACATCGTCGATCTCGTCGAGGATTACGCCGCCGAGTTACCGGCCGAGCGCTCGGAGGCAATCCGGTTGTTCGTCATCACCACCTTCGGGGCGACGGTGAAGGAGGGCGGAGTGGTGGCCGGCCTTCCTGCCCCGGGCAAATCGGCCAGCAAGGCGGGCACCGACATCTTGCCTGAGCTGACCGCGCTGGCGGCGGAGGTCGCCGCCGGTCGGCGTTCGCTGCGCCAGGCGCTGGTCAACCGGTAGCGGCTCCGCGCACTTCCGGTTACAGTCTGGCGCGAATGAAGAGCGCACTGATCACCGGCATCACCGGCCAGGACGGGTCCTATCTGGCAGAGCTATTGCTGGCCAAGGGCTACGAGGTTCACGGCATCGTTCGCCGCTCCAGCACGTTCAACACCGAACGGCTGGACAGCATCTATCAGGACCCGCACGCCGCCAACTATCGCCTGCGCCTGGTCTACGGCGATCTCGATGACGCCAGCTCGCTGAACCGGGTCTTGCGCACGGTCAAGCCCGACGAGATCTACAACCTGGGGGCGCAGAGCCACGTACGGGTCAGCTTTGACGTCCCCGAATACACCGCTTCGACGGTGGCCATGGGGACGCTGCGGTTGCTGGAGGCCATCCGTGAATCGGGGCTGGAGGCGACCACGCGGTTCTATCAGGCATCGTCCAGCGAGATGTTCGGCTCGGCGGCGCCGCCCCAGGACGAGAGCACTCCCTTTCAACCGAGGAGCCCGTACGCCTGCGCCAAGGTGTTCGCGCATCAGCTTTGCCAGAACTATCGCGAGGCGTACGGCATGTTCATCTCGTGCGGCATCCTGTTCAATCACGAGTCGCCGCGGCGGGGGATCCCCTTCGTCACGCGCAAGATCACGCGCACCGCCGCCCGCATCAAGCACGGTCTGGAATCAAAGCTGTTCCTCGGGAACCTGGAAGCGCGGCGCGACTGGGGTTTTGCCGGCGACTATGTGGAGGCGATGTGGATGATGCTGCAGCAGACGAAGGGGGACGATTTCGTGGTGGCCACCGGTGAATCACACAGCGTGCGCGAGGTCCTGGACGTGGCCTTCGGCGCCCTGGACCTGGACTGGAAAAAGTTCGTCGAGATCGATCCGCGCTATTTTCGCCCCACCGAGGTCG
>JAXDMH010000402.1:0-4677 GCA_034666225.1 Myxococcales bacterium | reverse complement strand
GATGAAGCGCGCGAAGCTGATCGGCACCTGCGACAACGGATGTGTCTTGCCTCCCGCCTCCAGCAGCAGAACCTGAAAACGGCCGTTCTCTGTGAGGCGATTGGCGAGCGCCGCGCCCGCCGATCCGGCGGTGGCGCCGGCGGACATTGTAGGCGCGACCCGCTCTCTTTACCGGCATGCGTGGCGGCAACGCACGCGCGAACGCGGCGACGAGCGGCAGCGACACACATGGCTGGCTTTCCTCGACGACACCGGGCTGGTGGCGGCGCTGTGCCGACGGCTGCGCGCCGAGGGTCACACGGTGGTCAGCGTGCTCGCGGGCGACACCTTCGACAGGGTCGGCGACGACGAGTACGTGATGCTTGCCGAACCCATCCCCGAAGGGTACGCCACCCTCCTGCGCGATCTCGAAGCCAGCGGTCGCAGCCCTGATCGCATCCTGCATGCCTGGCTGGTCACCGACGAAGAGACCTTCCGGCCCGGTTCGAGCTTTCTGCACCGCAATCTCGAGCAAGGCTTCTTCAGCCTGCGCTGCCTCCAGCAGGCGCTGGTCGCGCGCCCAGGGCCGGGCCCGCTGCACCTGACGATGCTGGCGACCGGTATGCAACGGGTCGGCGACGAGCCGTTGCCTTATCCGGAAAAGGCGGCCGCGCTTGGACACTTGATCGCCCTGCCCGGTGAGCTGCCAGGGCTCACGTGGAGCGCCGTCGACGTCACGCTCCCCAGCCGACAGAAGGGGCTTCTGGGCGGGATGGCGCCGTCGCCCCGGTCCCTGCTGCACGCGCTGGCGGCGCGGCGCGCGCCGGCGGGGGACGACGTCGACGACGACGTCGTCAACGTCGCGCTGGTCGATGCATTGCGCGCCGAGGTGTTGGGGCCGGCGCGTGACCAGATCGTCGCCTTGCGCGGTGGCGCCCGCTGGGTGCGGGGGGACGAACCCCTCAAGCTCGAGGGTCGGCCCGCACAGACCGGCTTCAAGGAGCGCGGCGTCTACCTGGTCACCGGAGGCCTTGAGGGTGCGGCGGCGACCCTGACCCGGACGCTGGCCAAGCGCCATCGCGCGCGTCTGGTGTTGATCGACCCGGCGCCCCAGCCCGATCACGGCGGCGCCGAGGCCTGGATGGAGCGGCATCCCCACGATCGGGCGGCGGCACGGGTGCGTCGCGCGCTGGAGTTGGAGGCGCTGGGCGCCGAGGTGATGACGGCGGCGGCGGAGGTCACCGACGTTAGCCGCCTGCGCGACGTCGTTCTGGCGGCGGAGGCGCGGTTCGGGCGCATCGACGGCGTCATCCACGGCGAGGGCCCCTCCCGCGCGGACCCTGTGGCAAGCGGGTCGATGGCCGAGGTCGCGGGCATTTTCGCACCCCGCATTCACGGCACGCTGGCGCTGGCCGACGTCCTGCGCGACCGGCCCCTCGACTTTTTCGTCACCTGGTCGCCGGTGGGGACTGCGGACGTCGACGGCGGCCAGGCGAACGAGGCCGCGGCGGCGGCCTTTCTCGACGCGTTCGCCGAGGTAAAGCACGATTGGCGCGTCGTTGCGCTGGCCTGGGACGCCAGCGTTGGAGCCGCGCCTGGCGTGGATACCGACGACGAATTCGACGCGCTGGAGCGAGCCGTCCGGTCGTTCAAGAGCGGCAGCGTTGTCGCCAGCTCGGTCGATCCCCATCGACGGCAGGCGCCCGCGCGCCCCGCCGTTGCCGTTGTGGTGGAGACGCCGGAGGCGCCACCGCGCCGGCTGGCCCATCCGGAGCCCGTCCGCACGCCGCGTGGCTCCGACATCAGGCGCGAGGCCGCCCGCCACATGTATCTCGTGCGGATGCACCCAGGGTCGGAGCTGGCGAAGCCGCCTTTGTTCCTGGTGGCGGGCCTGTTCGGGAACGTGCTCAATCTCAGGTACCTGGCTCAGATCCTGGGCGCCGAGCGCCCCGTGTACGGCCTACAGGCGCGCGGGCTGTTCGGCGGCCACGAGCCGCATGAGACCTTCGAAGCGATGGCCCGCGACTATCTGGTGGAACTGCGGACCGTGCAGCCGCACGGGCCGTATTTACTGGGCGGGTTTTCGGGCGGCGGCATCACCGCTTACGAGATGGCGCGCCAGCTGATGGAGGCCGGAGAGGTGGTGCAACTGGTGGTGTTGCTGGACACGCCGGTTCCCCGGCGCGAGCAGCTCTCGGCGGCGGATCGGGCCTCGATCCACTTCCAGAATCTCCAGCGCCAGGGCCCGGGTTATGTCCGCCGCTGGTTGGAGCACAAGATCGAGCACCGATTGCGCCTGCAGCGGCGGGCCGAGCGGCTGCGCGCCCAGCGCGGCGGTGAGAGCCGTGACTTTCGCTCCCAGGTCATCGAAGCGGCGTTCTACCGTGCCCTGGCCCAATACCAGATGCCGTCGCTGCCGATCTCGGTCGCGCTGTTCCGGCCCAAGATCGATCCGACCTATCGCCTGTCGCGCGGGCGCATGCTGTCGGCTGATCGCAGCGCGCTTTATCCTGACAACGGGTGGACACGCTACGTCGAGAATCTGGATATTCAGGAGGTGCCGGGTAACCATGACGGCATGGTCCTTGAGCCTCACGTGCGGGTGCTGGCGGCGCGCATCGAGGCGGCGATGGCACGCGCCAGCGCATCAGCCGTGACGCCGGCGCGCGCGGCGAAAGAGGCCGGCTGACATGACCGAGATTCTGACTGTCACCGTTACCTATCGGACGGCGTCCTGGACCGCGCGATCGCTCGAGGCGCTGGCCGCCGAGCGCGCCCGCTCGCCCGGCATCGCGCTGCGCTCGATCGTCGTCGACAACGCGTCGGGCGACAGCGACCAGCTTCGACCCATCGTCGAGGCGAAGGGTTGGCAGGACTGGGTCACGATCATCACCGCCCCGCGCAACGGCGGGTTCGCGTACGGAAACAACGTCGCCTTCCAGCACGCCTACGCCGAGAAGCGGGTCCCTGACTTCTTCTACTTGATCAACCCGGACGCTGCCGTCCGCTCAGGCGCTGTGGCCGCGCTGGTGGCGTTCTTCGAAACGCACCCCGACGCCGGCCTGGCGGCCAGCAGCATCGAAGAAGCCGACGGCGCGCTATGGCCGTACGCGTTCCGCTTCCCCAGCCTGGCCAGCGAGATCGAAGGAGGCTTGAGCCTGGGCCTGGTCTCGAAGCTCCTCGAGGAGCGCACCGTCCGCCGCAAGATGGGTGAGCTCCCCACCCAGGTCGATTGGTTTCCCGGCGCGTCGATGATCCTGCGCCGAGAGGTGGTCGAGGAGATTGGCGGTATGGACGAATCGTATTTCCTCTATTTCGAGGAGACCGACTACCTGTTGCGCGCGCGCGAGGCCGGCTGGACCGCGTGGTACGTGCCCGAGAGCCGGGTGGTCCACGCCGCGGGGCAGAGCACGGGCGTCACCACGCCGCGGGAGCGGCCTCGCCGGCTGCCCGACTACTGGTTCGAGTCACGGCGTCGCTACTTCGCCAAGAACCACGGGGTGCCGTACGCGGTCGCCACGGACGTTGTGGCGCTGATGGCCCACACGCTGGGCGCGCTCAAGCGCCGGATGCAAGGGCGGCCCAACGTGCCTTTCTTCCTGCGCGACCTGTGGCGGCACTCAACGCTCCGCAGCCGCAATCGGCAGCTCTTGCCAGTCCGGCAGTTCCGACCCGACGATCCTGCGCAGCCCATCAACCGCGCAGGCGGGACAGCAACGACTGAAGCTTGACCAGCAGGCGCCTCGCCGGCGGGGGCGACGAGGACAACTCGACCCGCCCCCAGCGCGCCTCCAGCCGCGCCCGCTGCTCGGCGGTCAGTTCGATATCGGCGGCGGCGGCGTTGGCCTGCGCCTGCATCGGGGTGCTGGCCCCGGTGATCGCGGCGGTCAACCCCGGGCGGCCCAGCAGCCAGGCCAGGCAGACGGTGGCCGGGTTCACGCCCAGTTCCCGGGCAATGGGCACGACGCTATCCTCCAGCGCCGCATGGATGGCGCGCAGATTCGGTGCGGTGAAATAGGGCGTACCGCGCCGCCAGTCGGGCGGCGGCGGTTGCCCGCCCAGCTGACGACCCGCCAGCACGCCCTGAGCCAGCGGCGAATAGGCGAGCACGGCGACGCCCTCTGCGGCGGCCCAGGGCAGAATGTCGGTCTCGGCCAGCCGGCGGGCAATGTTGTATTCCAGCTGCACCGAGGCCAACCCCACCCCGTCCAGACCCGCTGCCGCCTGGCGACAGTCGGCGAGAGAGAAGTTCGACACGCCAACCGCGCGCACCTTGCCCTCGCGCACCAGGTCTGCGAGAGCCCCCATGACGTCCCCGAGCGGCGTGTCGGCGTCCCGGTGATGGACCTGCAACAGGTCGATGACATCCAGCCCCAGCCGCTGCAGGCTGTCCTCCACCTCCCGCGCGATCGAACCGGGGCGCGAATCGCGGCGCACCACCCGCCGGACGCCATCGCGGTCGGTGGCCTGGAACAGCACCTGGCCATGGTCGGAATCCCAGCGCAGTCCGACCTTGGTGAGGATCTGCACCCGCTGTCGCCGATCAGCGATGGCTCTTGCCAGCAGCGTCTCTGACCTGCCGAACCCGTAGAGCGGCGCCGTGTCGAAGCTGGTGATGCCGGCTTCAAAGGCGGCATGGATGGCGCGAATCGCCTGCGCGTCGTCATCGGCGAAGCCCATGCATCCGTGGACCACGGC
>JAXDMH010000401.1:0-3151 GCA_034666225.1 Myxococcales bacterium | reverse complement strand
GCCCGCCGTTCACCAGCGGGGGTCCCGGGGAGTTGATGGTGGCGCACATCGCGCAAATGCCGCCCCGTCCATCTTCGCTGGCTCCAGAGATCCCCGACAGTGTCGAGGCGCTGATCGAATCGATGCTGGCCAAGGCGCCAACCGATCGCCCCTCCTCGATGGCAGCGGTCGAGGCGCGCGTCGCCGCCATCCGGTCGCGATCATCAGGTGTGCTGGAGTCCCCGCGACGGCGAGGACCGGTCGCGTTTGCAGTGACCCACGACCGCGGCGACACCGGTGAAACGGATCGGATCCGGCCACGGCGCTTGCACCGCCTGATGATCTCGCTCGGGGCGGGCAGCGCGGCCGTCTTGGTCGTCTTCGCTGCCATCCTGGTCCGCGGCCCACGCCACGACGGGGCGCGGCCACGCCGGTCGTCCTTTCTGGTCTTGACGCCGCCGGCGCCCGCCAGTCAGGCGATGCCCATCACCAGACCGGTGCTCGAGCGACCTGATGACGCTCAGCCGCCGCCGTCGACCGACCGCGATGGCGATGGCGATGGCGATGGCCAGGCCACGCATCCGGCCAAACGTGCCGTGCGACCAGGTCCCCGGCCACGCAGGTTTTCCGACGGCGAAGCACCTGACCTCATGACGTTCGGAGAGGCGGAGCGGCGAACCCATGGCACTGGCGCCGGCAGGCGAAACGCCCGGCCGCCGACGGACGCGCATTCCGCCGATTGAAAGGCCGGGACGGCTGGCCCCGGAGATGCCACGGACTGCACGATCGTGCCGGCACCCGCATACCATGCCGCGATCGGCACAGCGCGAAGTGCTGTCAGGCCAGTCATCTGGATGGACCACCGCTGGCATGAGGATTGCGATGGGACGTGGGGCAAATGCTCAGACAAGGACTTCCAATTTCGTTCATTGCGCTGGCAGCCGTGTCGTGCGGCAACGTGACCGTGGAAAGCGGCGTCGACGGAGGCCCGCCCGCAGGTCCCGACGCAGGCGCGCCCCGAGGTCCCGACGGAGGCCCGCCCGGAGGTAACGACGGCGGACTCACTCCAAGCCTCGTCGCTGCCGATGGCGGCGCACCGACCAGCTGGCAGGAGCACTGGTTCGAGCACAACCAGCTGTTGCGAAAGATCGCGGAGACCGGCGACGACGTCCTCTATTTCGACAATGACGTGGATGTCGCCAGCGCCGCCTGGATCCAGCCGTTGGTGGCCAATCTGTGGCGGTACACCAAACAGACGTACGGCGTCCCGGGCGATCCGCGCCTGTTCGCCGTCTTTCACGCGGGCCGCTACGCGGGCGAGCATTCGGCGTCGATTTTCGATCTGACGCACGACTATCGGAACGTGATCGATCTCGGCGGCGGTCCGATGGTCTGGTCAGAGTCGACCTGCGCCTACAAGATTGCCTACTCGGCCGGGCAGGTCCTGGAGAAGAGCGCGCTCGGCTTCGATACACTGCCCTCGACCGCTCTCAGCAACTTGCAGTTCGGGTATTTCTTCGCCTACGACGCGCTGAAGGCCCTGGGTATGTCGCCGGCCGCGGACGTGTGGCTGACGTCGCTGATGACGTTTTCAGTCGACAGTCCTCAACCGGGGACGTTTTGGACGCGCGACTGGTACTACCCGCTGTGGCGCGACTACGGAGGGGCGGCGGTCTTCGCTCGGTTCATCAAGTTGGTGACGGCCAACTATCCCAAGGTGCCGCGCGAAGACGGAAACGGCAGGACGTTCGCCCGAGCAATGAACTGGGGCGAGTATGTCCACTTCATGAGCGGAGCCGCGGGCACCGATCTGAAGATGCTGGCCACCAAGGCGTTCGGCTGGCCCAGCGACTGGGACGACCAGTATCGGCAAGCGAAGATCGACTTTCCCAGCATCAGCTATGTCACGGCGAAATAGGTGCGAACGGGGGCGTGACGGCGTCGGCCGAGCAGGAGGAGGTTCAAGCCCGCTTCTTGGGTCCGACGAGGGTGCGCAAGGTGGCGTGTGCGACCTGGTCGCCTGCGCGGTCGCGTAGGTCGACCTTGATTGCGTACTCCTTGCGTTCGTTCGAATCGAAGAGCGGGCAGTCGCAGGTGCCGGTGATGGTGCCGCGCGCCTTCTTGACGTACTCGACCGAGATGCCCGCGACGATGAAGCGGGCGTCGTCGGGGAGCGTGTAAGCGACCGCGATGTTCCCGGTCAGCTCGGCCAGGTTGGCCAGCGCGATCGCGTGCACCGACGAGAGATGGTTGCGCACCGCGCGTCGGTCACGCATCTCGACTGTGGCGTGACCGCGTCGCAAGACCTTGACCTTTGCGCCGATCGTACCGGTGTAGGGCGCGGCTATCCCCGCCAGACGCGAGAACGCGCCCTTGCCGCCGGGGAACTTCTGCAAGCGATCCCATGCCGTCCGCACCAGATTTTTGGAAGAGGAATTGGGGTCGAGGATCGACTTCAAGGAACGCATCGGCAGAGCTTACGCCAGAGAGCCTGCACGTCCTCTATCGAGCCTGGGCGTTGAGAAGGCTGTTTCGCCGGCATGCGCGCTACCAGACAGCATCCAGCAAGAAGACGTCACCCATCGCGCCGCTGCCGATCTTGGCAACAATCTTAACGTTCCCCAGAGTCTCGCCGATCAACGCCTGTGTCGCGACCACAAGCTGATCGCGATGTTGGGGGGGGAAGGTTCAGGGAATCCCCGTCACGGCAGGTCTTTGACGTAGATGCCGTCCGCGGCGGCAAAGGCCAGGTGCTTGCCGTCGACGGAGACCGCCGCCGGCAGGGCTTCGCTGGCCACCGCCACGACCCGCGCGGTGCCGTCCGGGATCGCCACGCGCATCAAAGAAAACGAGCAGACCGTGTTGTACATCCCCAGGCAGGTGCGCGCCCAGGCCAGCACAAATCTGGCGGCCGGCGGCGTGGGGACGAACCTGATCATGCCTGCGGACGGATCGAGCACCGACTGCTCGGGAACGTCCCCTGCCCCCGCCAACGCCAACCCGAAACAGTTGTTGCAGCTGGGTTGGTTCGGCGGACCAGGGCGCGGATCGCCTTTCGGCTGAAAGACGCTCCAATCCAGAGGCGAATACGACAGGACCGGCGTCCCCCCGACAAACACGAACTGTCCATTGAAGCGGCCGAATCCGGCGATCAACGGCACCTGGCTGAAGC
>JAXDMH010000400.1:0-9070 GCA_034666225.1 Myxococcales bacterium | reverse complement strand
GCGCTCGCACGAGGCGCGGCCGTACTTGGTGGTGAGATATTGCAGCAGGGCGATCTCCAGCGCGGTGCGGGCCGGAAAGTCGGTGTGGCCGCCCTCCGACGAGACCACCTGATAGCGATCCTCGGCCGCCGACCAGACCAGAAACGCCTCGCCCAGGCCGGTTCCCGCGCCCAGCACGGCGATCGGTCCGTGCTCTGCCGGCGGGCCGCCGCCCAGGGGCACCAGAAAATCGGCGGACACCGCCGTCACCCCCAGCGCCGCCGCGTAAAAATCATTCACCAGCGTGACGCGCGGGATGCCCAGCTTCTGTCCGATGGCGCGCCCGTCGATGACCCAGGGCAGGTTGGTGGCGCGGCAGATGTTGTTCTCTACCGGGCCGGCGATGCCGAAGCAGGCCCGTTCGATGGTCTTGCCCTTGGCTTTGTCGGCCAGGAAAATTTCGGCGATGGCGTCCAGCGACGGGTGGCCGGCCGAAGGGTAGGTCTGCTCGGCCACGACGGTGAACGTCGGCTTGTGGCCGGCCTCGCCCGGCTTGCCGTCGATCAAGGCCAAACGCGTGTTGGTGCCACCGATGTCGCCTGCCAGTACGATCATGGTTCCTCTTTTGTGGTTGCGGTGTGTTCCAGCGCGCCGGCCGCCGCCTGATCGCAGACGATGCGAACAGCGGCGGATCGACGCACGATCAACTGGCTGGGCAATTCGCGCGGACGTTCGGGACCCTCGACGACGGCGCGCAGCGGCTGGGCCTTGTCAGCGCCGGCGATCAAGAACAGCACGGCGCGGGCGCGCAGAAAGATCGGATAGGTCAAGGTCAGCCGGCGCGTGTGCAGCTGCGGGACGTCGACCGGGACGCACAGGCGGCCGGTCTCGTCGAGCGCGGTGGTGCCGGGAAACAGCGAAGCGGTGTGGGCGTCGGCGCCCATGCCCAGAATGGCCAGATCGAGGACGGGGATGGAATCCGGCCCGGGCGCCCCGGCCCGCTGGCGCAGGCGCTCTTCGTAGGCGCGGGCGGCGGCGTCCAGATCGGTGGCCTCGCCTTGCATACGGTGGACGTTGGCCGCCGGGATGGGGGCGCGCGACAGCAGCGCGTCGCGGACCATGCCGTAGTTCGAATCGGCGTGGTCGGGCGGGACGGTGCGCTCGTCGCCGAAGAAGATCTCGGCGCGCGTCCAGTCGATGGTGGACGGCGGCGCGGTGTCCACCGTTGTGGTTGGTTCGGCCAGGCGGCGATAGAGACCGCGCGGCGTCGAGCCGCCGGCCAGCGCGACGCTCCAGCGGCGGCCCGCTGCCTGGGCGTCCGCCGCTGATTGCTGGACGATCGCCTCGGCCCGACGGGTCAGCGCGTTCAGGTCGGCACAGACGATGATCGCCATGCTCACAGCAGATCGCCCAGGCGCGCGGCATAGGTCAGACAGCGATGCATCAGCGGGTCGCGCCCGCGCGGGCCCAGCGCCGCCACGCACAGCTCGGCGGTCGAGCGCGAGTCGAGCTTCACCGTCCGCGGTGGGGCGATGGGGATCTCCAGCCGGGCGTGGTTGTCGGCGGTGCGCGTGACCGCGTATCGCTTCCCGTCGGCCGCGGTCAGCTCGATCGCGACGATGCCGCTGGTGCCGCACTCGCCGTCGGAGGCCATCAACTCGACGACCACCTCGGTCGGGGCTGTGCCGCCGGCGTCGACGTCGCCGGCACGCCGAAAGCGGAGCTGGCGTTGCCCCTGGGGACGTTTGACCGCGCCCAGCGCCTCCCACCCGAGCTGGCCGGCCAGCCAGGCGGTCAACAGAAGTCCGCTCACCAGGCTGTGCGGCCGATGGCGCACCACCACGCGCGCCGCCGATTGCAGCGGGCCGCCGCCCACGGGCGGGTCGAACAGACCGGCGAAGAGGAGGCGAAAGTTGTCCAGGCGCGCCCACCCCAGATCGGCGACGTCGGTGGCGGCCAGGTCGACGATGCGTTCCAGCGACTGCAGATCAGGGGCCCCGCGGCAGCGGCCGGTGTCGATCACCAGGCGTTCGGCGTTGGGCAAAAGTTCGCGGGTCAGCAGCGCCGCGGGCAGCGTGCTGTCGATCCAGAGAACCGCGGTGGGCAAGCTGGGAATTTGCAGGGCGCGGACCAGCGCGCCGAAGTGCTCCTCGGCGTCGCCCCGACCGGTGAGGATGATCTCCTCGGAGTAGACGGTGCGGGCGCCGCTGGGGCGCGACACCACGTTGCTGCCGATGCTTGCCCGCAACAGGTCGCCGCTGTCGGCACCGGTCGTCGTCGACGGCGCCTCGTCCTCGGCGTCACGGCAGAGAACGATCACCCGCGCCGGCACCGACGGCGCGATCTCGTCGACCAGCTCGCGCGACCAGCGCAGCGATTCGGCACCGTGGGCGGGGATGACGATGGTCCACAGGGCCGCCCGCGACAGCGCGTTGTGCTCGCGCGGGGCGTGGGCCGCCAGGTCGCTGGCGGCCGGCTCGGCACGGCTGGCCTCTTGCCACAGGGCGGCTAGCTCGCGTTCGATGCGCGTCACCTCGACGGCGATCGCTTCGCCGCGCGAGAACCGCTCCATGTTCGACGGCGAGCTCATGCGCGTCTCCTGCTTCTCCTCTTCATCCTCCTCCGCATCATCATCATCACCATCACGGGCGCCGCCAGCGCCGACCGTCGGCGGTGATCAGATGTTCGGCCGCCTCCGGTCCCCAGGTGCCGGCGGGGTAGGTCGGCAGCGGTGGCGCGTCCGGTCGCGACGATTGCTTGGCCCAGTGCTGATGAATCTTGGAGATCCAGGTCCAGCTGGCCTCCACCTCGTCGGCGCGGGTGAACAGCGTTCCGTCGCCCAGCATGCAGTCCAGGATCAGCCGCTCGTACGCCTCGGGCGGCTCGACGCCGAACGAGGCGCCGTAACGGAACTCCATGGTCACCGGCGCCACCTCCATGGCCGGGCCCGGCAGCTTGGACCCGAAGTTCAGCGAGATCCCCTCGTCGGGCTGGATGCGGATGGCCAGCACGTTGGGGCGGATGGCGCCGCCGTTGCGGCCGAACAGCAGGTGGGGGGCCTCCTTGAAATGGATGGCGATCTCGGTGACCCGTTTGGGCATGCGCTTGGCCGAACGCAGATAGAACGGAACTCCGGCCCAGCGCCAACTATCGATGAAGAACTTCATCGACACATAGGTCTCGACCTGCGACGTGGGGCTGACGCCCGGCTCCTCGCGATAGCCGGGGACCTTGCGCCCGGCGATCGACCCGGCGGCGTACTGGGCGCGGACGACGTGCGCGTCCATCTCGGCGGGCGGGATGGGGCGCAGCGCTTTTAACACCTTCAGCTTTTCGTCGCGGACGGCGTCCGGTTCGAAGGCCACCGACGGTTCCATGGCCGCCAGGCTGACCACCTGGAAGAGATGGTTTTGCACCATGTCGCGCAGGATGCCGGCCTGTTCGAAGTATCCGCCTCGCCCCTCGACGCCCACGGTCTCGGCGCCGGTGATCTGCACGTGATCGACATAGCGGTTGTTCCAGACCGGTTCGAAGATGCCGTTGGCGAACCGGAAGACCAGCAGGTTCTGGACCGTCTCTTTGCCCAGGTAATGATCGATGCGGTAGATCTGCCGCTCCGACATCGTCTCGTGGATCTCGGCGTTCAGACGGCGGGCGGTATCCAGATCCGTGCCGAACGGCTTCTCGATGATCACCCGGGCGAAACGCTCTGGTTTGGCGTCGGGCGATTCATGCGGCACCAGGCCCGACCGCCCCAGGTTGCGAACCACGGTGGCGAACGACGAGGGCGGCGTCGACAGATAGAAGACACGATTCCCCGGCAGGCCCAGGGTCTTCTCGATTTCGTCGAGGCGCAGCTTCAGCGCGGCGTACGACGCCGGATCGTCATAGGCACCTTCTTGATAGAAAATGTTGCGGGCAAAGGTGGCCCACAGCTCAGGATCGACGGGGCGGCGGCGGGCGAACTCGTCGCAGCCCTTGCGCATCTCCTCGCGGAAGATGTCGTCGGTCATCGGCTTGCGGGCGTACCCGACGACGGCGAACCGGGCCGGCAACAGCCGCTCGCGGGTCAGGCTGTACAGCGCGGGCAGCAGCTTGCGCTTGGTGAGATCGCCGGAGGCCCCGAAGATCACCATGGTGGTTGGCTCGGGGATGCGCTCTCGCTCCAGACCCTCTCGCAGCGGGTTGGGCAGAGGCACAGCCACGGGCACGGGATTGTCGGCGCTCACGACGTCACGATCCTTTTTTCTCGGGTGGGGCCGCGGCGGTTCCGTCGACGGCGATGACCGGTTCGGGACGTTCGTAACTGCGCAGCTTGCGGAAGCGCCGCGACGTCCCGGGAACGGGCAGGTTCAAGGCCTCGGCCTTGTCCAGATACTCCTGCACGACACTGACCATGGTGGCGTGTGACCAGGTCAACGGCGCCACCGACAGCGGCAGGCCCGAGTAAGGGTGCACCTGTTCGGCCAGCACCCCCGACGGCAGGCTGCGCTTTTCCACCCAGCTCAGATAGGGCAGGGCGCGATCCAGATCGGCGGCGCTGCGGGCGCGGGCGATCTCGTACTGGGCCAGCCACAGCGTGCAGATGAACCAGGGATTGCCGGCCACCTTGCCGGTGTCCTTGGAGACCTGATGATAGTAATCGTTCTCATAGCGGGCCAGCCCGCCGACGTCGGTCTGGCACCACAACCGGTCGCGCACCGCCTTCATGGTGGCTTCTACGCGCGGGTCGTCCGCTGGGTACGCGCCAAACGCGAAGGCGCCGTACAAAGATGCGTCGATGGTGGCATCGACCGTCACCTGGCCGTCGGGGGCGAACTGGACCATGCGGGCGAATCGCCCCAGCTCGGGGCGCCATAGATACTGGTCCATGCCTTGGCGGATCTCCTGCGCCGCCTGTTCATACTGCGAAGCCAGCGCGGTTTCCCCAAAAATGTAGGCGAACTCGGCGGCGGCGTGCAGGCCGCCGATCACGGACCCGCAGGTGAACGTCATCACCCCGCGCCGCTCTTCCCACAGGTCGTAACTGGGCAGCGGCAGCTTGGTGTGCGGATCGCGGTAGCGCATCATGAAGGCCGCCGCCTTCTTCACCAGGCGCCCGTACAGGCTCTGGATGTCCTCGACGTCGCGATAGCGCTGGAAATGTCGCCACAACGCCCAGATCACCAGCGCCGTCTCGTCCTCCTGGATGGGGATCTGCGGGCGCATGATGCCGTCGGCGCCGGCGGTGGCCCAGGGGTGCCACGACGAGCCCAGTGTCCCGTCGGGCTGGTATTTGTGCAGCAGGTATCCGTCGGGCATCAGCGCGTTGGCGCAGAACTCGAAGAAACGCCGGGGCGGCTCCTGGTAACCGGCCAGGTCCAGGGCATGCGACACCAGCGCCCCGTCGCGCGGCCACATATAGGAATACGTGTCGCGGGCGAACGCGGTGATGTCGGTGTCGTTGGCGGCGATGATGGCCCCGTCGTTGTCGATCTGCGTGCGCAAGATCAGCAGCGACCGCCGATAAAGGTCGACGATCCCCGGTGGCAGATTGAAGAACTCGACCGGTTCCTTGTCGCTCCACAGCTTCCAGTAGTTTCGGGTGCGCTCAAGGTAAGCCCCCGGGCCGCGCTCGACGACTTTTTGGTTCAGCTCGGACACGCCTTCCCACGTGCCCATCCAGCGCGGGCCGATGGCGATCCAGTAGTAGATCTCGGCGGTGCCGCGGGCGGGGATCAGGGCGCGGGTGGCGATCACCGAATCGACGGCGCCCTGGGCGATGGGGCTGCCGGAGAGGTTGCCGTCGTCCTCGGCGTCGCGCCAGGTGCCGTCCTTGCCCGGCTGCCCCTTTTGCCCGACCGCCCAGTACTGCACGCCCGCCGTCCCGTTCACCGACAGGTTGGCCAGCAGGTACCGGTTGCTCTTGTAATGAATGACGGCGTGCGTGTCGGGACTGTAGGCGGCGGTGTCGCCCACGTCGTTCTCGGCGATGCGAAAGTCCTGATGGAAGAAGACGCGGATCTCGCGGGGAGTGGCGCGCAGGTTCTGGACCTCGACGCGCCTCACGAACAGCGCGGCGTGAAAATCGACGCAGTCGGAACACTGCAGGACGATGCCCAGGCCTTCGTTCCGGCATTCCACCTGCGTCACCAGGGTGTCTTTTTCATAGCGCAGGTTCAGCGTCCAGCCGTGATCCTTTTCGACCCAGCTGAACAGTCCGTCGACGAAGACGCCGAAGCGACAGACGTGACCGCCCACGTGATTCTCCTTGCCGACGTGCGGATAGAAGAGATCGCGGATGCGATATTCGTCGTCGAAATTGATGAGGACGCGTCCGTTACCGATGGGGAGATCGCGGGGCATGATGGTGAGGCGACGGCAGCATGTCAGGGGAGCGGGCAGGGTGTAAAGGTACGGGCCGGCCCCGCGGCCCTCGCATTTTGTGGTGACCGCCGCAGCGACGGGCGCGCCGACCGGCGCATGCTACCTTCCGCGGGTCGATGATCGAGACCCTCAAGCCCCTGAGCGGGCACGCCGTCTTTTTACTGCTGCTGCAACTGGCCTTGCTGATCGCGGTGGCGCGGCTGGGCGCCGAGGTGGCCAAGCGGCTGGGGCTTCCGGCGGTGGTGGGCGAGTTGGCCGCCGGCATCATGCTGGGCCCGACCGTCTTCGGGCACTTCGCCCCCGGCTTTTTCATGATGGTCTTCCCGCACGACGCGGCGCAGTTCCATCTGCTGGACGTCTTCGGCAACTTCGGGATGGCGCTGCTGCTGTTTCTCACCGGCCTCGAGACCGACGTCCGCCTGCTCAAGAACCTGGGGCGCGCCGCCCTGATCGCCTCGGCCACCGGCATGATGCTGCCGTTCGCCCTGGGATTTGGCCTGGGCTGGGTGATGCCCGAGCACTTTCTGTTTCACCCCGAGCGGCGAATGCTGTTCAGTCTGTTCCTGGCCACGGCCATGTCGATCTCGGCGATGCCGGTGATCGCCAAGATCCTGGTCGATCTGGACCTCACCAAACGCAACATCGGCCTGGTCGTGCTGTCGGCGGGCGTCGTCGACGACACGGTCGGCTGGCTGATCCTGTCGCTGATCGCCGGCGCCGCCAGCAAAGGCGTGGTGCACATCCACGAGCTGGGCCTGACGGTGCTGCTGCTGCTGGCCTTCATCGCCTTCGCGGCGCTGGTGCTTTACCCCGTCCTGCGCTTCGCCGTGCGCATCACCGCCGAACACTTTCGCACGCCCGATTCGGATCTGGTGCTGATGATCGTGGTGACGCTGCTGTGCGCGGCGCTGACGGAAAAAATCGGCGTCCACGCCATCTTCGGCGCCTTCGTGGCGGGCGTGGTGCTGCACCAGGTGCCGCGCGTGCGCAAGGAGACGGTGGCCCGTCTGGAATCGTTCGTGTTCGGGATCCTGGCGCCGGTGTTCTTCGGCATCGTCGGACTCAAGGTCGATCTGTGGGCGCTGGGCAGCCCCACCATGTTGCTGATCGTCGTCGGCGTGGCCTGCCTGGGCAAGCTGGTCGGCTGTTCGCTGGGCGCGCTGTGGGGCGGCCTGCGTTTCTGGGAGGCGGCGTCGATCGCCGTGGCCATGAACGCGCGCGGGGCCATGGAGATCGTGGTGGCGATGATCGGCCTGTCGCTGGAAATCCTCAGCCCGCAGATGTTCTCCATCATCGTCATGGTCGCCATCGTCACCTCGTTCATGGCGCCGGTCGGCTTGCGCCTGACCATTCCGCGCGTGCGTATGACCGACGACGAAGCGCGACGAATTCTGATCTCCGAATCGAAGGGGATGTTCGATCCAGCGGCCGTGCGCGTCCTTCTGGCCACGGGCGGCGGGGTCAACGCCCAGGCGGCTGCGTCGCTGGCCTTTGGTCTCGGCCAGCGCAGCAGCTCGCCGGTGCGCATCGGGTACGCCGACGTCAAGACGTCGTTCTGGCAGCGACTGGTGCGCCCCTTCTCCGATCCGCCGCCCGCCGACAGCCAGCAGAAGGTCACGCTGCTGAAGACGCTGGCCAAGGGGCGCCTGCCGCCAGAGGTGCGCGAGATGGGCGGCAAGACCGTGGCCGGCGCCATCTGCGACGAGGCGGCGCGTGGGTACGATCTCATCGTCATGGGGGCCGGTCCCGGTCCGGCCGTGGGCGGCGACATCGTCGAGGACGTGGTGGCCGGGGCGCCTTGTCATGTGGCCATCATGAAAGCGGTGGCGGCGCCCGCTGCGTCTGCCGCGCAGGCTGCCTTCAAGAACATTCTGGTCCCCGTCGACGGCAGCCTGGCCTCGCGCATCGCCGTCGAGCTGGCCTTTCGCTATGCCGAAGCCGCGGGCGCCGCGCTGTCGCTGGCCGTGCTGACCGAACGCCGCCCGCAGGCCGCCGCCTACGCCGACATCTCGGGCACGCACCCGCCCGACGCCCAGATCACCAGCGCCGCCGAGCTGGAACGGATCTCCGTGGTCTTCCGCGCCTCGACCCTGCGGCCCACCATCCTCCACCTCGACTACGATCCGCGCTCCAGCGCCGTCACCCAGGCCGTGGAGCGGGGTGGTTTTGATCTGGTGGTGCTGGGCGCCGAGAACCGGGCCATCCAGCACCGGCTGTTCTTTGGGTATGAAAACGAACGGCTGATTCGCGCCACCCGCGTTCCCGTGCTGGTGGTGGTGCCCAATCTGGCCCAGCTGGCGCGATGAGCGCCTCCGGATTGTCGGCGCCGCTACCGCCGCCGGCGTTTCGTCTGGGCGCCACGTCGTTCGTCTATCCTGCCGGGTGGGCCGACAACGTCGCGCGCCTGGTGGCCGAAACGCCCGTGCGCGACGTCGAGCTTCTTTTCTTCGAAGCCGACCGCGCAGATCAATTGCCGACCTCCGCCGAGATCGCGCGCCTCAACCGATACCGGGACGAAGCGGGCCTGTCTTACACGCTGCATACGCCCCTTGCTGCCAGCCTGGCGTCGACGGATGCGCGTCGCCGCCAGGACGGTCTGGGTGCCATCCGCCGCTGCCTGGAGGTGGCGGCCCCGCTGCAGCCCCAGCGGATCGTGGTGCACGTTTACCTGGGCGACGAGGAACGCGATCCGGCGCCGCCGGATGATCTCCACGCCTGGCGCGAC
>JAXDMH010000399.1:0-4896 GCA_034666225.1 Myxococcales bacterium | reverse complement strand
CTTGGAGTTGATGCAGTCGTCGAAGGTCAGCGCGGCCTTGGCCGGATCAAACAGCGAGATGCTGGTCGACATGTAATCGCTGTTGACGATGGCGATGCCTGTGGCGCCGCCTGCCATGACGTTGGTTTTCCCCGGACTGTCGTTGCTGGAGCAGGCGGCGGCGGAAACGAGGATGACGAGGACGAGGGTGACGGAACAGACTGAAACGAAGCGGTTCATGGATGGATCCTTTCTGGTTCTTGTTCGTGGCTGGTGGTACCCGCCAGGGTGACGTACAGGGCGCGACCCGGCAGCGGGTATCCGGTCACGTCGCTGATCAACGAATTGCCGACGTTCTGCAGGCTGGCGGTCAGGCGCAGGCCACCGCGCGGCCATTCCAGCGAAGCGCCGGCGCCGAACAGCACGCGCGCCGGGACCTCGGCCAGGTTGGTGGTGTCGAGAAAATTACCCGAGGTGACGTCGACGTCGGCGTAGAGGCCGGTGCGCAGCGGTCCGATGTCGACGGCGCGAACCTCCGGTCGCGCATAGGCGCGCAGGCGCGGGCGCAACGGCAACTGCCGCCCGCGGCTGGAGGCGCTGGTGCTGGTGTCGCGGGCGTCGGTGAAGGTGAACTGCCCGACCAGACGACCGTGCTTGCCCAGTTGACCGTCGACGGAGGTTTCGACGCCCAGGATGCGGGCGCGCCCGACGTTCTCCGGGTGAGATCGTCCATAGCCGGTTTGCTCGAACTGGATGAGATCAGTGACCGCGGCCCCGAAGGCAGCGGCGTCCACGGCCAGCCCACCGGCCGGGCCCCCTTTGCGCCAGCCCACGCCGACATCGCCGTTGATGGCCGATTCGGGTCTCAGGTCGGGGTCGCCGAGAATGAAGCCGTTGTTACCGTAAAGTTCCAGAAAGCTGGGCTGTCGCGCGTAACGGCCGACGTTGGCCTTGATGGTCAGCGCTGCGGTCGGTCGTTGCACCAGGCCCAGGCGCGCGATCGGCCGCGAATAAAGGACGGGGCTGCCGGCGGGGAGCAGCTCGTCGAACGAGGTGCGGCCGCTGTGCACGTCACGGGCGATCTCCCAGCGCAGCGACGGGATGACGCCCAGACGCAGGCGCTGCCACCAGGCGTCGGCCTCGATTCCGCCGGCGGCGAACAGGCGCGTCGACGGGTCCCCGGGAAAATCCATGCCGTCGCGACGATCGCGGGGCGCGAACCGTTCGCTGCGCGCATCGATGACGCCGGCCACTTTCAACCAGGCAGCGGCGGCGCGGCTGGCGCGCACAGTGATCCCGACGGTGGTGGTGCGGTCGCGCGAATCCGATTGCTTGAAAGAGATCTGGCCCAGCGGGTCCCAGAAGCGCTCTTCCGTCAGCAGCGTGTACGCCTGCACCTGCAGCCGACCGCCCGGCCCCAGATCGTTTCGCCCGGTGTACGTCAGCGAGCCGACCGCCCGCAGCGTGGTCAGGCGCGCTTCGCTGGCCAGGTGCACGCCGTATCCGGGCAGCTGCTGCCGCCGATCGATCCCCGACAGTGACAGCTGCAGCTCGCGCGTCGGAGACAGCGTCACCGCCGCGCGCACCACGGCGTCGCCCTGGGCCATTTCGTTGTTGGCGCGCAGGCGGATCTCGTCGTCGGACGGATTGTTCGAGGTGGCGTTGTCCCAGTGGTACGGAAAATCGCCGCGCACACCCAGCAGATGCAGGTCCGCATAGACCCGCACCGGGCCGCTGGCCACCGCGCCGCCCGCGCTGGCGAACCGGGTGCCGAAAGATCCGAACCCGGCGTCCGCCTCGCCGCCGGTGACGCGCGGCTGCCGCGTGGTGATGGCGACGATGCCGCCCAGGGCCGACGTGCCGGCGGTGATCGGACTCATGGCCCGATAGACCTCGATGCGCTCGATGGAGCCGAGGGCGATGCTGGACAGATCGACCGCGCCGCCGGCGGCCAGGTTCAGCGGCACGCCGTCGACATAGATGCGCACCTGGTCCCAGGTCGACCCGCGCAATGACAGGAAGGCGGTGCCGCCAAACCCGCCGTAACGGGTGACGGCGGTGCCGGGCATCTCCGACAGCAACTGCGACAGCGATTCGCCGCTGCGCTGCGTGCGGTCACTGGTCACCACCGACGTGGCGGCGGCCGGGTCGTCGCCGCTGGCTGGGTCGCGGGTGGCCGGGGCCACCACCACCGTTTCATAGGGACGTGGCGGATCGGCAAACGCCATTCGCTGCGTCGTCAACGAGACGGCTGCGACCGCTGTGCCCAGGCACATCGTCGCCCATCGGGCGCTGTTGCCAGCGCGCCGCGCGCGATGGTGCTGTCCGCCGCCTCGATCCGACACGTTGACCTGCTCCTCCTTCGTTCGCCTTCGCGTTCGCGTTCGTGGTTGTCAAACCCACGAAGGAGGCGTCACTGCCGTCGATGTCCAGGCGCGCCGAGCCATCTGGCTGTCGAGACCGACCTTCCACCCCCGCGGGTACTGGCTTGGCCACGCGAGAGGCGGGTCGGGACCGAGACGGACAATGAGAAGAAAAAGAAGGCTGCCGGCACGGACCCCGCCGCCTCCCTCGAGGCTTCCAGGTCGAAACCGGCGCCGGATTTCTCCCCGTCGTCGGTTGCTGGCAGGTCTTCGGGCTTGCGAACGTTTCGGCTTTCGCCGATTTCCTACCGCCCATCGCTTCCCAGCCCAGAGGACCAGTGCATGTGATGGGTTTTGTTTTCGCTTACCGCTGCGGGGCAGCCCCGGATTCTCACCGGGTTCCCTATTTGCCTTGGGCCGAAACCCAGAGCACCAGCATGGGGACAGCCTATAGGCGCCCCTGCACTGGCGGTCAACAGAAATCCGAGGCGCCCCATGGTCCTTGACGTCAGGGTCCGCGCGAGCTACGGAATGCGCCTGGAGGACTCAACGTGGCGCGCATGGTGAAATGTCGAAAGTTGGGCAAGGAGCTGCCGGCTATGCCCTTCAAGCCGTTCAACGACGAACTGGGCCAGCGCATCTATGACGAGGTCTCGATGGAGGCCTGGCAAGGGTGGCTGAGGGACTCCGTCAAGTACGTGAACACGTATCGACTGGATCTCGCCGACAAGAGCGCCGCCGCCTTCATGCGCAAACAGATGGCCATCTATTTCGGCTTCGAAGAGGGCGACCTGGCCCAGACTGCCTGGACGCCCACCAAGGAGTGAGCGCCCAAACAAAGGGCGTTGTGATGCGGGCGATGCGATGCGCCCGGTTTCAGCTCTTCGGCGCGGCCGGGGGATTCCTGATCCCAGCCGCGCTGATGACGCCTCCCAGCACCAGCAGCGCCGCCATCGCCCGCAGACCGGTGTGCAGCGCCTCGACGGAGGCGGCCTCCAGCATCGATTCGACGCGCGCTCGCGATTGACCGGTGACGCCGTCCGGAACCGAGGTGTCCAGCGGACGGCGGCGCGCCTGCTGCAGGAAATCGCGCGCCGGCGCGTCGAGCAGGCGCAGCGTCGCGCGGTTTTCGTCGATCGCTGCGGTGAAGCGCGCAGCGATCAGCGCCCCAATCGCCGCCACCGCCAGCAACCCGGCGACGCGCGCGATGGCGTTGTTGATCGCCGAGGCGATTCCGGCGTGGCGCTGGTCGACGCCACCCAGGATCGCGGCGGTCAGGGGTGCCACCGTTGCCGCCAGCCCCAGCCCGAACACCAGCACGCCTGGCAGGACCTGGGCGACGTAACTCGCCCGCGCGTCCAGCCGGGTCATCAGCAAGAATCCGACGCCGGCCGTGATCGGTCCCAGCGTCATGAACAGCCGCGGTCCGTGCCGCGCGGCCAGGTGACCAAATCGCGGCGAGAGCGCGAACATCAGCAGCGTCACCGGCACCAAGGCCAGCCCGGCGGCCACCGCCGAATAGTGCGCCACCTGCTGCAGGAAGACCGTCAACACGAACGTTGACGCCGTCAGCCCGGCATAGATCGCCATCGTTGCCAGATTACCGGCGCTGAAGTTGCGGCTGCGGAACAGCTGAAAATCCAGCATCGGGTGAGCCGTCGCCCGTTCGACCAGCAGGAAGGCGGCGAAGGCCATCAGTCCACCAGCCAGCGGCAGGTAGATCGCCGGCGCGCCCCATCCCTGGGTTGGCTGCTGGATCAGAGCAAAGATCACCCCGCCCAGCGCCAGCACGCACAGGCCCGCCCCGGCGAGATCGATCGGCGTGCCCGCCT
This sequence comes from Myxococcales bacterium, assembly GCA_034666225.1. Classification (GTDB taxonomy): domain Bacteria; phylum Myxococcota_A; class Polyangia; order Fen-1088; family Fen-1088; genus DATKEU01. The sequence goes on along the minus strand of JAXDMH010000399.1, from coordinate 722 downwards.
GCGCCCGCCGTTCGGGTTGCACGCGCGCCAGCACCATCAACGCCGCCGCCGCCGGAACGACATTGATGGCGAACACCCAGCGCCACGAACCGGCGTCGACCAGCGCCCCGCCCGCCAGCGGCCCCAGCACGAAGGAGACGCCGGTCCAGGCCGTCCAGGTGCCGATGGCCTTGCCTTGCTCCGGCCCGTCAAAGTTGGCGATGATCAGGGCCAGCGAGCTGGGGACCAGCAGCGCCCCGGCCACGCCTTGCAGCGCGCGCGCCGCGATCAAGATCGGCACGCTGGGGGCGACGGCGCACAGCACGGACGTCGCGGCAAAGCCGATCAGTCCGCCGGCGAACACCCGCTTGCGACCAAACAGATCGGACAGTGAACCCGCGGTCAAGATCAGCGATCCCAGCGTCAGCAGGTACGCGTCCACCACCCACTGCTGGATGGCGATCCCGCCGCCCAGGTCGTTGCGAATGGCCGGCAGCGCCACGTTGACCACCGCGATGTCCAGGAAAGCCACGAACGAGCCAAGGACGCTGGCGATCAGGACCAGGCGCTGATTTCGGCTCATGGCGTTTGCCCCGTCCGTACATTAATCCTTCCCGAGCCACGCGCACCTGGACAAGCTAGTGCATTAGGCGACCAGCGCGCCAAGTTGCTCGTCAGGCGCTGGCGCGGGCTTGCGCCAGCGCCAGGTCGATCCGTCGCAGGCACAGGTCCTTGCCGATCAG
>JAXDMH010000398.1:0-5680 GCA_034666225.1 Myxococcales bacterium | reverse complement strand
ATCGAGACGCGCGTTGGTGAAAAGATAGAAAGGATGAGTCACCCGCTGCAGCCAGGCCTGCAGCGCCGGATCGGGCGGCGGCAGCTGGTGATCGTCGACGGCGTGGATGAAATCGCAGTAGTGGTCGCGGTCGACGCCATAGTCCTGCTCCAGGCCCTTCAGCGTGGTTCCATGCCGGCCGAACAGCCGCATCCGGGTGGCGTTTGCCTGGTCGGCGGTCAGCCCCAGGAACGTCCGGATGTAAAGGTTGATGCGCTCGTCCACCGCCTTCAGCGTGGGCAGCGTCGACGGATACAGCGTGTGGTCATAGTCGAGAAGGAGGATCTTCTTCATTCCGCTGCGCCCGTCACATTCCCAGGATAGTGGAAAGGCCGGGCCGTCTCCAGGTCGATCGCGGCCGGCTTCCACCGTGCACCTTGCACCCTTGGAAGGGCCGGCGGCCGTGGTTATGGATGTAATGAAAGGGACGGAGGCATGGCGATGATGACGACCAAGGCGATCGAAAACGAGCTTCTGGAACTGGAGCGACAGTACTGGATGGCCATGAAGGACAAGGATGTCGAGGCGGCGATGCGCCTGACCGACGATCCGTGCATCGTGGCCGGGGCGCAGGGGGTGGGATCGATCGATCGCAAGGCCTTCATGTCGATGATGAACGCCGCCAACTACACCCTGGATGATTTCGAATTGAACGAGGACGTCAAGGTGCGCCTCTTGCGTGAAGACGTCGCCGTGCTGGCGTACAAGGTTCATGAAGAGCTGACCGTCGACGGCAAACCGGTCACGCTGGACGCGTCGGACACGTCGACCTGGGTACGCCGCGACGGCCGCTGGTTGTGCGCGCTGCACACCGAAGCCATCGCCGGCGATCCCTTCGGTCGCGATCGCGGGCACGCCGTTGCGACTCCCCGCAGCCGAAAACGCCAGCGCAGCAGTTAACAAGGTCGTGGAGGGGAGGGTGAGCCAATGATGCGTCGACGCGACAAGATCGGATGGGCGGTGAGTCGCCCGGTTTATCTGCTGATGACCGTGGGGATGATCTTCACCTTGGCCTTGACCCTCGCCAGCGCGCGCGCCGCGGATCTTTCTATTGCCAGCGCGGCGATTCTCCAGGATCTCCACCGATCCAATCAAGAGGGGATGGCCATGGGCCGGCTGGCTCAGCAGAAAGGCTTCACCGTGGAGATGCGCCGCTTCGGCGACATCCTGTTTTACGATCACCGGTCCGCGGAGCGAAAGGTCGTCAAGCTGGCCAAGTCGGAAGGCGTCCAGCTGGGCGCCGTCCTGTCGCCCGAGCGACCGCTGCCCACGGGGAAGGCCTTCGATGCCGCCTTTGCCGAGGTCGCTCTGGCCGATCACCAGAAAGACGTCGCCGCGGTGGAAGAGGCTATCAACAGCACCACCGACAAACGCCTGCAGCGGCTTCTCACCGATGAATTGTCCATGCTGCAAAAGCACGTGGACATCGCCCAGAAGATCCTGACGACGCAGCCCCGCGCGACGACGTCAGCGAACGACTAGTCAGCACGGCAGTCCGCGTCTCAGAAATTCGTCGCAGGCGCGGATATCCGAGGCTGAAACACCGGTTCAGCACCTTCGGTTGCGGCGCTTGCCTGGCGTGCTGATTGCACCGCCAGGACGGTTCTCGTGCCGCGCCGCCGCCTACGAAACTTCGGGTCTTGTTCTCTCACGCTGGCCGTCGCAATGGCGATGTCCAGCGGGTGGCCGATGTCCGCGGTCGCGCAATCCGCCGGTGTCGGCATCAACATCGACAATCCCGCCGGGACACAATGTCCCAGCACGGCGCTGGTCAATCGCGCCGTCTCCCAGCACCTTGGCGAGGGCGGCGCCGGCTGGCGCATCGCTTACCGGGCGAAGGGCGATGCCATCCAGCTGGAGCTGGGTGACCCACGCGGCGGGCTTGCCTTGCAACGCGACGTGATCGGCGGCGCTGGCGACTGTCAGGCGCTGGCCGATGCCATGGCGCTGATCGTCGATCGTTTCTTCGCCGGTCTGGGCTGGTCGGCGGGGCGGCCTTTGCCTGTCTCTGATCCGACCACCGTCCGCGCGGCGGCGCCGCCGCCGGTGACAGCCGAGGCGCCGCTGATGCTGGCGGTCGAAGGAGGCGCGGGCCTCTGGACGCGACGACAGAACGTGGGCACCGGGGTGTTTGGCGTGCGCGTCGCGCGCCGCGCGGTCGAGGCCGCGCTGCACCTCTTGGGCCCAGGCACCCAGACCCGCCAGGATCTTTCCAGCGGCGGACAGGCCGTGGTGTCAACGTGGGGGCTGGCCCTGTCGACGGCGCTGGGTGGGCAGCTCGGGCCGCTGCGGCTGCACGGTGGACCGGTGGCCATCGTGTCGCGCGAGTGGGCGCACTCGCAGAACATCGCCGTCACCGCCGACAACGCGGGCACCACGCTGGCCGCGGGCCTGGCCGCGGGCGGCCACCTGGCCTTGTCACCGCATTGGCGGCTGGCCGTCGAGGGTTGGGGCAGCCGCACCGTCGCCGGCGACCGTTTCGTGATCGCGGGCGTTGGTGCAGTGCTGGGGGCGCCGCGCTTTCAAGCGACCGCCTTCGCCGCTCTGGCCTACGCCTTTTCCTGGTGATGGCCGTGGATCGTCAAACATTCGCCCCGGCCCAGCGCTCCAAGGAGATCGGGGACCAACCGGTGCACGCGCTGGCCACGACCGACACCTTGCTGGCCCGCTGTGTCGCGGGCGACGGCGGGGCGTGGCGGGAGCTGCACCTGGCTCTTTATCCGGCGGCGGCGGCGTTTCTGCGCCAGATGGGCGTTGGACCGGAAGACCTGGACGATGCTGCCCAGGACGTCTTCCTGCAGATGTTTCGCTTTCTGCCCCAGTTCGAGGGGCGCGCCGAGCTGAAAACCTGGGTCTACAAGATCTGCCTCAGCCAGGCGTCCCGGATGCGCCGAAAACGAACCATCAGGCGAACGCTGGAACGCCTGCTGGGCACCGCGGCCCCCCTGCCCGTCAGCAACGTCGACGGTGATTGGGGCGGATGGGAGGCGCGGCGCGAGATGGAGCAGGCCCTGGGAAAGATGAGCCTGCCGCAGCGGATGGTGTTCGTGCTGTACGAGCTGCACGGTCTGCCGGGTGATCAGATCGCCCGCGTCGTCGGATGCCCGGCCGCCACCGTGCGCGGCCGATTGCGCGAGGCGCGCCGCATCTTCAGCCGCACGCTGGCCGAGACGGCCGGGCGGCAGAACGAGGAGACGCCATGAACGACCGGCCGCGCGAAGATCGTTCTGCGTCGTCCGACGAAACGGCGGAGCTGCCCCCGCGGCTTTTTGGTCACCCGGGTCGGCAGGGCGATGTCGTGCGACGTTATCTTCGCCGCCCGCACGGCGGCGCGGAGAGCCGGGCCTGGCAACGTCTGCAGGACGCGCGATCGAGCGAAGCGCTCGGTTGGCCGAGTCCACAGCGACGCCCAATCTGGCGTCGGCGTCGGCGCTGGATAGCCCACTCGGTGGCCGCGCTGATGGCGGCGTCGGCGCTGGGCGCCATCGGATTGCTGGCGACGCGTACGCCGCCGCCGGCGACAACGACGACGGCGGCGAGCACGCCCCCGACAACGACGACGACGGATGACAACCGAGGTCCCGAACCGCCGGTCGCGCCCAGCGCTCCGCGCGCCGTGGGACCGTCGATCGCTCTCGGGCGCCGCGCCCAATCCCTGGGTCCGGGTCACTGGACGATCGCTGACGAGGCGTCGCTCGAACTGGGTCCGGGCAGCGCGGCCCGGGCGCGGCGGACAGCGGCCGGCGCACCGACGGTCTCGCTGGCTTCAGGCCAGATCTCCTTGTCGGTGGTGCACAAGCCGCGGCCCGCGCCATTTCGCGTGAATTCTCCGCCCTACGTCTTCACCGTGCTGGGCACCGTCTTCCAGGTCGAACGCAGACCCACCACCGTCGAGCTGGCCGTCTCGGAGGGACGAGTGGCGGTGTCGAGCGCCGGGCGCCAGCTGGCCACGATCACCGCCGGCGGTCGGTGGTCGGGGGGCCTGGCGCCGAAAGCGCCTGGAAAAAACGAGACGCCGCAAACGGCAGCGTCAGCGGAGGTGGCTCTGCGGTCATCCGGCGATCCACGCGCGAACGCCGTCGCTGGACATGCGTGCGCCGCCGAACTGGGGAGCGCGCAGCGGCTGGCCTGTTTGCGCGTTCAGGCCAGCGGCGCGGGCCTGGCCGCGGAGACCGCGCTCTATGAGATAGGCAAGATGACCCGCGACGAGCTTCACGATCCAGCCGCTGCGCTGGCCACCTTCGAGACCGTGCGCCAGCGATTTCCCGACGGGGTCCTGCGCATCGAGACGGCGCTGTCGATCGTCGAGCTGCTGGCGCGCACGGGCCGCTATTACCAGGCGCTGGACGACAGCGCCGCGCTGCTGGCACGCGCAGGAAACGCCGAGCGCGCCGCCGAGCTGCATCTTCTGCGCGGGAACATCTACCGTGAGGCGCTGAGCGATCTGACCCGCGCGGCGCAGGAGTACACGCAGGCCGCCGGTCTATCTTCTGGCGCATCGCGCGCATCCCGCGCCGCCACCGCGGACGAGGCGCAGTTTCTGCACGCCGTCACGCTGGAGGCGCTGGGCCAGCGCGATCAGGCCGCGGCCGGTTATCGCCAGTACCTGAACCGGGCGCGGCCCGTCCATGAAAGAGAAGCCTGGGAGCGTCTGGAACGGCTGGGGCAAGCGCCGACCGGACATCAATAAATGGCCGCGTGGGCTGAGACCGTCAGGTGGTCCTGTGGCCTGACCAGTTCGCCCGCTTTGGAGGGCGATCCTGTCGAGAAGAGACGCTGCTCCCAAAGTTCCTTTTCCATTTTGTCCTTGCCTGATATCAAATGTTACCGTTAACATTCGATATCAATGCTGCCAGGCAATCTTTTTCTGCCGGCCGTCGAGATCGGCATGTCCATCCCGTCTTCGCCCGACAAGGTCACCGACGGCGAGCTGTGTGACGCGCTGGCCGCCGGAAGTTTGTGGGCCGTTGACCTGCTGTACACCCGCATCGAGGACACCGTCGACACGGTGCTTTTTCGGGTGCTGGGCGCCACCGACATCGACCGCGAGGATCTCCTGCAACGGTCGCTGCAGAAGATCATCGCGTTCATCATGGCCAGACGTTTTTCCGGCTCGTGCAGCCTCAAGTCCTGGGTCGCTTTGCTGACCCAGGAAGTCGCGCTGGATGCTCTCCGGACATGCGCCCGCCAGCGCGCCGTCCTCAGCCCCGCGGTCGGCTTCGACACGGTGCTGTCCGCGCTGGCCATGACCAGGAAAGAATGGGCCGCGGCGGTGATCCTGCACGATCTGCTCGGATACGGCGTGACCGAAATTTCTTGCCTGACCGGCGTGTCGAGATCCGCCGCCCAGGTGCGCCTGGTGCGCGGACGCCAGGACGTCACCGATCGCATCGAGGTCGTCGTGACCGGCGTTAAACGCAAGAAACGCGACGCCGTCTCGGCGACGGCCTGAGCATCGACCTCGCCTCCGTTCCGACCGGACCCCTCACCCTTCGCCCTCTCCCCGCTGCGCGGGGCGAGCGAATTGTGGGGGGAGCGGCGGCGCCTGTCAGCTGAGCGCCTGGCAATGACCGGAAGACCACGCTGCTCCTCCCACAATCCCCTCGCCCCGCTGCGCGGGGAGAGGGCGAAGGGTGAGGGG
>JAXDMH010000397.1:0-19212 GCA_034666225.1 Myxococcales bacterium | reverse complement strand
GACCGACGACACCATGGGCGCCGCGTTCAACGACGTCGAACCGGAGGGCGAACTGCGCCAGCAGGCCCAGGCGGCGCGCGCGGTGCTGGTCGAGGCGGTGGGCGCGGTCGACGACCAGGTGATGGGTTAATACCTGGAAGGTCGGCCAGTCAGCGCCGAGTTGCTGACGGCGGCCAATCGCCGGGCCACGGTGGCGGGCAAGGCTGTTCCCGTGCTGATGGGCGCGGCGTTCAAGAACAAGGGCGTGCAGCCCCTGCTGGACGCGGTCGTCGATTTTCTGCCGTCGCCGATCGACATTCCGGCCGTCGTGGGCAAGGACGGCAACGGGCATGAGACGTCTCGGACGGCCAGCGACGACGCTCCCTTCTCGGCGCTGGCGTTCAAGATCATGAACGACCCGTTCGTCGGGCAGCTCACTTACTTCCGCGTCTACTCGGGACGGCTGGAAGCGGGCGCCACGGTCTACAACGCCACCAAGGGCAAGCGCGAGCGCATCGGGCGCCTGCTGCGCATGCACGCCAACAAGCGTGAAGACATCAAAGAGGTGACCTGCGGGAACATCGCCGCGGCCGCCGGGCTGCGTGTGACCACCACCGGCGACACCCTTTGCGACGACAAGGAACCCGTCCTGCTGGAGTTGATGGAGTTCCCGGCGCCCGTCATCTCCATCGCCATCGAGCCGAAGACGCAGGCAAATCAAGATCGCCTGGCGATGGCTCTGGCCAAGCTGGCCGTCGAGGATCCGTCCTTCAGCGTGAAGACCGACCCCGAGACCGGCCAGACGCTGGTCTCCGGGATGGGCGAGCTGCACCTGGAGATCATCGTCGACCGCTTGGTGCGCGAGTTCAAGGTCGAGGCTTATGTCGGCCGCCCGCAGGTGGCGTACCGCGAGACGGTCACCCGCGAGGGCGGGGCCGAAGGGAAGTACATCCGCCAGACCGGCGCCCGCGGCCAGTACGGTCACGTGGTTCTGCGGGTGGAGCCGGCCGTGGGGCGCGGGATCATCTTCGAGGACGCCACCGTCGGTGGTGTTGTGCCGCGCGAGTTCATTCCCTCGGTGGAAAAGGGCGTCCGCGAAACGCTGTCCAGCGGCGTGCTGGCCGGCTATCCGATGATCGATGTTCAGGTCACCCTGACCGGCGGCAGTTTTCACGAGCTGGACTCGAGCGAGATGGCGTTCCAGATCGCCGGGTCGATGGGCGCCCAGGCGGCGGCGCGCGAGGCGGCGCCCATCCTGATGGAGCCCCTGATGTCCGTCGAAGTTCTCACCCCGGACGTTTTCATGGGCGAGGTGATGGGGAATCTGTCGGCGCGCCGCGGGCGTGTTTCGGGCATGGAAGCGCGGGGATCTGCACAAGCCATCGCGGCAGAGGTTCCCTTGGCGACCATGTTCGGGTATTCAACCGATGTTCGTTCCATGACCCAGGGACGGGCGACGTACACGATGCAGTTTTCGCGCTACGCCCCGGTCCCCACCCAGGTCAGCGAGTCAATCGTCGAACGCATGCGAGGATAAAGAAATGGCCAAAGAAAAATTCGTACGAAACAAACCGCACCTGAACATCGGGACGATCGGACACGTCGACCATGGCAAGACGACGCTGACGGCGGCGATCACCAAGGTGCTGGCCAAGAAGGGCGGCGCGAAGTTCCTGGCCTACGACCAGATCGATAAGGCGCCGGAGGAACGAGAACGCGGCATCACCATCGCCATCGCCCACGTGGAGTACGAGACGTCAAATCGCCACTACGCCCACGTCGACTGCCCGGGACACGCCGACTACATCAAGAACATGATCACCGGGGCGGCGCAGATGGACGGCGCGATCCTGGTGGTGTCGGCGCCGGACGGCCCGATGCCGCAGACGCGCGAGCACATCCTGCTGGGCCGCCAGGTGGGCGTTCCAGCGATTGTGGTCTTCCTGAACAAGGTGGACATGATCGCCAAGGAAGACGCCGAGCTGCTGGACCTGGTCGAGCTGGAGCTGCGGGAGCTGTTGTCGAAGTACCAGTACCCGGGCGACACGACGCCGATCGTGCGCGGCAGCGCGCTGAAGGCGCTGGAAGGCGACGCGGGCGAACTGGGCGAGCCGTCGGTGCTGAAGCTTCTCGAGGCGTGCGATACGTTCATTCCTGAACCAAAGCGCGAGATCGACAAGCCGTTCCTGATGCCTGTCGAGGACGTGTTCACGATCTCGGGCCGCGGGACGGTGGTGACGGGACGCGTGGAGCGCGGCATCGTCAAGGTGGGCGAGGAAGTGGAGATCGTGGGCTTCAAGGACACGGTCAAGTCGGTGGTGACCGGCGTCGAGATGTTCCGCAAGCTGCTGGACGAAGGCCGGGCGGGCGACAACATCGGGGCGCTGTTGCGTGGCACCAAGCGCGAGGACATCGAGCGGGGTCAGGTGCTGTCGAAGCCGGGGTCGATCACGCCGCACAAGAAGTTCAAGGGCGAGGTCTATATCTTGAAGAAAGAAGAGGGCGGTCGACACACGCCGTTCTTCAAGGGATACCGTCCCCAGTTCTACTTCCGGACGACGGACGTGACCGGATTGGTCACGCTGCCCGAGGGCGTGGAGATGGTGATGCCAGGGGACAACATCAACCTCGACATCGAGCTGATCACGCCGATCGCCTGCGAGGAAGGTCTGCGCTTCGCCATTCGCGAAGGCGGCAAGACCGTCGGCGCCGGCGTCGTCACCATGATTCACCCGGATGAGGTCAAAGCGAAGTGACACCAAAAATCAGAATTCGACTGAAGGCGTACGATCACCGGCTGCTGGATCAGTCAGCGGGTGAGATCGTCGACACCGCCAAGCGCACCGGCGCCCAGGTGGCCGGCCCCGTGCCGCTGCCCACCAAGATCAACAAGTTCACGGTGCTTCGTTCGCCTCACGTCGACAAAAAGTCGCGCGAGCAGTTTGAGATCCGGACCCACAAGCGCCTGCTCGACATCCTCGAGCCGACGCAGCAGACCCTGGACGCGCTGATGAAATTGGACCTGTCAGCGGGCGTCGACGTCGAGATCAAGACCTAAGACCCGAAGGCCGGAAAGTAGACGGAGCCAAGTCATGCAGATCGACATCGTGAACATCCAGGGCAAGAAGGTCGGCGAACTCGCGCTGGCCGACGACGTCTTTGGCACCAAGGTCAAAGAGCATCTCCTGTGGGAGGTGGTGAAGGCGCAGCGGGCGGCCAAGCGGGCCGGCACGCATTCAACCAAGACCCGCGCCAACGTGCGCGGCGGCGGCAAGAAGCCCTACAAGCAGAAGGGGACCGGCAACGCCCGTCAGGGCTCCACCCGTGCCCCCAACCACGTCGGCGGCGGCAAGGTCTTCGGGCCGCACCCGCGCGACTATTCGTACACGGTGCCCAAGAAGGTCCGGCGGGCCGCCCTGGCCAGCGCGCTTTCGCTGCGCGCCAAAGAAAAGAAGCTGGTCATCGTCGACAAGCTGGCCTTCGAGGCGCCCAAGACGAAGCAGCTGGCTTCGATCCTCAAGGTGCTGGGCGTTGAATCGGCGGTGCTGGTCGACTCGAAAGGGAACATCAACCTGTCCAAGTCGGCGCGCAACCTGGCGGCGTCGAAGTACCTGGCCCCGGAAGGTTTGAACGTTTACGACATCCTCAACCATCCCGGCCTGATCATCGCCGCCAGCGCCATCAAGGAAATCGAGCAGCGGTTTCAGCCGGCGGCGGCTGAAACCGCCTCGGCTTCGGCATCGGCCTAGTAGGGAGTCATTTCATGCGCCCACCAGAACAAATCATCAAGCGCCCGCTGCTGACCGAGAAGGGCACCCGCCTCAAGGAGACGGGCGGCAGCCCTGAGTCCGAGACGGACGCCGAGACCACCAAGCCGCAACTGCTGTTTGAAGTGGCCCGCGACGCCAACAAGGTCGAGATTCGTCACGCCGTCGAGAAGCTGTGGAACGTCAGCGTGCTGTCGGTCCGCACCTCGGTCGTGCGCGGCAAAGAGAAGCGGATGGGTCGGTTCGTCGGCAAGCGGTCGAACTGGAAGAAAGCCATCGTCACCATCGCCGCTGGTCAGAACATCGAGTTCTTCGAAGGGGTCTAAGCCATGGGTCTTCGTCCGCATAATCCCACCACGCCAGGCAGCCGCGGCCGCGTCTCGCCGGATTTCTCCGAGCTGACGCAGGGGAACGCCCCCGAAAAGTCGCTGACCACAAAGATGACCAGGACCGGTGGGCGTAACCACTACGGTCGCATCACCAGCCGCTTTCGCGGCGGCGGCCACAAGCGTCGCTTTCGGGTCATCGACTTTCGCCGCAACAAGGTGGGCGTGCCCGCCAAGGTGGCCACTGTCGAATACGATCCGAACCGCACGGCGCGCATCGCCCTGCTTCACTATGTCGACGGCGACAAGGCGTACATCCTCTGTCCGGACGGCCTCAGCGTGGGCGACACCGTGGTGTCGTCGCGCAACGCCGACATCAAGCCGGGCAACAACCTTCCCATCCGCTTCATTCCGCTCGGCACCACCATCCACAACGTCGAGCTGAAAATCCTGGGCGGCGCCCAGCTGGTTCGCTCGGCGGGCGTGGGCGCGCAGGTGATGGCGAAAGAGGGCGACTGGGGCCAGGTTCGTCTGCCGTCGGGCGAGGTTCGTAAAGTCCACCTCGACTGTCGCGCCACCATCGGCCAGGTCGGCAACATCGAACACGGCAGTGTGCACATCGGCAAGGCCGGCCGCACGCGCTGGAAGGGTCGCCGTCCGCACAACCGCGGCGTCACCATGAACCCGGTCGATCACCCGATGGGCGGCGGCGAAGGTCGTTCCTCCGGCGGCCGTCACCCCTGTTCGCCCTGGGGCCAGCTGTCGAAGGGTCTCAAGACCCGCGAGAACAAGCGCACCGATTCGATGATCATCAAACGACGCGGCAAGAAGTCATAGGACGCTGGAGATAAGACATGGCTCGCTCAATCAAAAAAGGCCCGTTCGTCGATCTGCACCTCATGAAGAAGGTGATCGAAGCGCAGCGCCAGAAGTCGAAGAAGGTCGTCAAGACCTGGTCGCGCCGTTCGACCATCATCCCCGAGATGCTGGGGCTGACGTTCGCCGTGCACAACGGCCGCAAGTTCGTTCCCGTGTTCACCACGGAGAACATGGTGGGTCACAAGCTGGGCGAGTTTTCGCCAACCCGCACGTTCCACGGCCACTCGGGCGATCGCAAGGCGGCGTCCGGTCCCGGCGGGCCGGCCCCCTCGGCGCCGGCGGCGGACAAGAAGTAAAGGAGCGACCATGGCACGGGCAATTTTGAGGCGGTTTCGCGAATCACCCCGCAAGGTGCGGGTGGTGGCCGACATGATCCGTGGCCGGACGGTGGACGACGCCATGTCGATCCTTCGCCTGCAGCGGCGCAAGGCGGCGGCCATGCTGACCAAGGTGCTGGGCTCCGCGATCGCCAACGCCACCGAAAACGAGAAGGCCGACGCCGACAAGCTGGTGGTCACGCAGGTGGCCGTCGACTGCGGCCCGGTGCAGAAACGCTGGATGGCCCGCTCGATGGGCCGCGCCAACCGCATCCTCAGCCGCACGTCCCACGTGACGGTCGTGGTCGATATCCCCGAGTCATAAGGAAAAGGCGATTTAATGGGACAGAAAACACATCCGGTTGGCTTTCGGCTGGGCGTCATCCGCGGCTGGAGCTCGAAGTGGTACTCCGAGAAGGACTTCGCGAAGTGGCTGCATGAAGACATCCGCCTCAAGAAGTTCGTCAAGCACAAGCTGGGACACGCCGGCGTGTCGTCCGTCGAGGTCGAGCGCGCCGCCAACAAGGTGAAGATCAACATCTTCACCGCCCGCCCCGGCATCGTGATCGGCAAGCGCGGCGCCGGCGTCGAGACCTTGAAGAAGGAAGTTCAGGCGCTGACCTCCAACGAGGTCTTCCTGAACATTCAAGAGGTCCGCAAGGCCGAGACCAACGCCCAGCTGGTCGCCGAGAACGTCGCCACCCAGCTGGAGCGCCGGGTCGCCTTCCGCCGCGCCATGAAGAAGGCCGTGCAGACGGCGATGAAGTTCGGCGCCAAGGGGATCCGCCTGGCCTGCTCCGGTCGTCTGGGCGGGGCCGAGATGGCCCGGTACGAGTGGTACCACGAGGGTCGGGTGCCGCTGCACACGCTGCGCGCCGACATCGAGTACGGCACCACCGAGGCGCACACGACCTACGGCGCCATCGGCGTCAAATGCTGGATCTTCAAAGGCGAGGTCCTGCCGCAACGGACCACCCGTCTCGCATAGAGGATCACCATGTTGGCACCCAAAAAAGTTAAGTGGCGCAAGAAGCAAAAAGGAAAGATGCGCGGGGTCTCGAAGGGGGCCACCACCGTGGTCTTCGGCGAGTACGGACTGCAGGCGATGTCCTGCGGGTTCATCACCTCGCGGCAGATCGAGGCGGCGCGTATCGCCATCTCCCGTCACGTCAAGCGCGGCGGCAAGCTGTACATCCGCATCTTCCCGGACAAGCCCATCTCGAAGAAGCCGGCCGAAACCCGCATGGGTAAAGGAAAGGGCAACCCGGAGGAGTGGGTGGCCGTGGTGAAACCCGGCCGCGTGATGTACGAGCTGGAAGGCGTGCAGGAAACCCTCGCCCGCGAGGCCTTCCACCTGGCCGAGCACAAGCTGTCGGTGCAGACCCGGTTCGTCGGTCGGGAGGCGGTGCTATGAGTAAAGCCCTGCGAGCGAAGGACCTGCGCGGGAACGATCCGGAAGAGCTGCAGCGCACGGCGCGCAAGCTGGTCGAGGATCTGTTCCAGAACAAGCTGAAGAAGAACACCAATCAGCTGGAGAACACCATGGTGATCCGGAACGCCCGCCGCGACATCGCGCGCGTCAACACCGTCCTCGCCGAACGGCTGCGCCAGACGGCCGCGGCCAAGACCAAGGAGAAATGATCGTGGCGACCTCACTGGAAAAACACAGCGGCGCGGCCGATCCCGATCGCCCCAAGATTCATCGCCGCGAGCTGATCGGCGTCGTCACCAGCGACAAGATGCAGAAGACCCGCGTGGTCCTGGTGGAACGCCGCCTGTCGCACAAGAAGTACGGCAAGTACATGACCAGCCGCACCAAGTACAAGGCCCACGACGAGAAGAACGAGTACAAGACGGGCGACCGGGTTCTCATCGTCGAGAGTCGGCCGCTGTCGCGCGACAAGCGCTGGCGTGTCGAAAAGCTGATCGAGCGGGCGCCTGAGGCCTAAGGCCATCCGTCACTAAGAAGGTTCGGTGAAACTATGGTTCAGACAACAACGACGCTTGATGTGGCCGACAACTCCGGTGCCAAGAAGATCATGTGCATCCGGGTGCTGGGCGGCACCAAGCGCAAGTACGCGTCTTTGGGCGACGTGATCATCGTGTCGATCAAAGAGGCGATTCCCAACGCCAAGGTCAAGAAGGGCGACGTGGCCAAGGCCGTCATCGTCCGGACGAAAAAAGAGGTTTCGCGCCAGGATGGCTCGTACATCCGGTTCGACGCGAACTCGGCCGTGTTGGTGGACAAGGACAACGAACCGATCGGAACCCGCATCTTTGGGCCAGTGGCCCGCGAGCTGCGAGCCAAGCGGTTCATGAAGATCATCTCGCTGGCGCCGGAGGTCCTGTGATGCACGTTCGCAAAGGTGATTCTGTCGTTGTCATCGCCGGCAAGGAAAAGGGCAAGCGCGGCCGCGTGCTTCGCCTGCTGACCGGGGCCGGCCGCGTCGTCATTGAACGCGTGAACATGGTCAAGCGCCACACCAAGCCCAGCCAGCGCAACCCGCGCGGCGGCATTCTGGAAAAAGAGGGCGGCGTGGAAGCGTCCAACGTGTCCCTGTGGTGCAACAAGTGCGCGGCGGCTCGCCGGGCCAAGGTCGAGGACATCGAGGGCAACAAGAAGCGCCGGGTCTGCATCAAGTGCGCGACCCCGTTCGAGACCTCATAGGGCAATTTCCGCCAGCAACAGACGAGCAAGACAAAGGAACGAGTTCATGGCCGATTCAGACGACAAAGCTGAAAAGCAGCAAAAGGGCGCCAAGCCGACGCTGACGCCCGAGCAAGAGGCCGAGGCCGCCGCAAAGAAGGCGGCGCGCGCCGAAGCCAAAGCCAAGGGCCAGAAGGGCAGGCCGGCCGCCGGGGCCAAGGCCGCGGTGGCGACCGAGCGGGTCAAGCGCACCGGACCGCCGCGCTTGCGCAAGCTCTACGACGCCGAGGTCCGCGCCAAGCTGATCAGCGAGTTTGCCCTGAAGAACCCCATGGAGGCGCCGCGCCTGCAGAAGATCACCATCAACATGGGTCTCGGCGAAGCGGTGACCAACCCCAAGGTCTTGGACACCGCCGTCGAGGAGCTGGGCGCCATCACCGGGCAAAAGCCGGTGGTCACCCGGGCCAAGAAATCAATCGCCGTTTTCAAGCTGCGCGCCGGCCAGAAGATCGGGGCCATGGTCACCCTGCGCCGCGATCAGATGTACGAGTTTCTCGATCGGTTGGTCTCGTTCGCTCTGCCGCGCGTGCGTGACTTCAAGGGCGTCTCACCGAAGTCGTTCGATGGACGCGGCAATTACACTCTCGGCGTTCGCGAGGAGATCATCTTTCCGGAGATCAACTACGAACGCATCGAAAAAGCCAAGGGTATGAACATCACTTTCTCCACCACCGCTCGCACCGACGAGCAGGGGCGCGCGCTGTTGCGCCACCTCGGAATGCCTTTCAGGACCTAAATCATGGCAAAAACCGTCGATATGCATCGCCCGACCCCCAAATGGCGGGTCCGCCATCGCAACCGCTGCAAGCAATGTGGTCGTGCCCGGGCTTTCCTGCGGAAGTTCGAGCTGTGCCGGATCTGCTTCCGAAACCTGGCGCTCCGGGGCGACATCCCCGGCGTCATCAAGTCGAGCTGGTAGGTGCTGCATGTCAATGACTGATCCCATCGCCGATTTCCTTGCGCGCATCCGCAACGCCATCATGGCCCGTCACGCCGAGGTGGTCGCTCCGGCCTCGAAATTGAAAGAGCGCATCGCCGAGGTGCTGCAGGCCGAGGGCTATATCGCCGGCCACGATCTGCGCGAGACCGACGGTCTGCCCGAGATCGTGGTCAAGCTGCGCTGGGCCGATCCGCGCACCAACGCCATCACCGGCCTGCGCCGCCGGTCGCGCCCCGGGCAGCGGACCTACGTTCGTCAGGGGACCATCCCCAAGGTTCGTTCCGGCCTGGGCATCGCCATCCTGTCGACCTCGCAAGGCCTGATGACCGATCGGGCGGCGCGCAAGGCCGGCGTGGGCGGCGAGCTTCTCTGCGAGGTTTGGTAGCCATGTCACGTATCGGAAGAAAAGTTCTGCCGCTGCCCAAGGGCGTCACGCTGAACCAGAAGAGCGGCAGCGTCGGCGTCAAAGGGCCCAAGGGTGAGCTGACCAAGGCCGTCCCGGCCGGCATCAGCATCAAGGTCGACGGCGACAAGATCAATGTCGTGCGCGCCGACGATTCGCGTGAGAACCGCTCCAAGCACGGCCTGATGCGCGCGCACCTGGCCAACATGGTCAAGGGCGTGACCGACGGCTGGACGCGCGAGCTGGAGATCAACGGCGTCGGCTACCGGGCCGAGGTCACCGGCGACACGTTGACCATGGCCCTGGGCTTCTCGCACCCGGTGATCTTCAAGCTGCCCAAGGGCGTGGGTGCCAAGGTCGAGAAGAACCGCATCGCCCTGACCAGCGCCGATCGCGATCTGCTGGGCCTGACCGCCGCCAAGGTGCGCGAAATTCGCCCACCCGAGCCGTACAAAGGCAAGGGCGTCAAGTACGTCGAAGAAACCATCAAGCGCAAGGTCGGCAAGGCCGGCGCCACCAGCGGCGGCGCTTAGTCGCCAGGCCAAAAAGGGTAAACGATGTCCGCCAATACCAAAAAAGACAATCGCAAGAAACGCCACCGCGCCATCCGCAAGCGCATCGCCGGCTCGGCCGAGCGTCCGCGGCTGGCCGTCTTCCGCAGCGCGCGGCACATCTACGCCCAGGTCATCGACGATCTGTCGCGCAAGACGCTGCTGTCGGTGTCGGATCAGGCTGCCGCTGGCGCAACCAAAGCTGCCAAGGCCGCGGGCGGAACCAAGGCCGCTGATGCCAAGGGCAAGAAGAAAGACCGCGCCAAGCTGGTGGGCGCCGCAGTGGCGAAGAAGTGCCTGGAGAAGGGCATCGACAAGGTCGTCTTCGACCGGGCCGGCTACAAATATCACGGTCGCGTCTCGGCCCTGGCGGACGGCGCGCGCGAAGCGGGACTGAAGTTCTAACCACCGACCTCGATCAAGCACGACGGAAAAAAGGAACAGCATGGTCATCAATTACGAAGAGGTCGGCGAGCTCGTCGACAGCGTGGTCTTCATCAACCGCGTCGCCAAGGTCGTCAAGGGCGGGCGGCGGTTCTCGTTCTCCGCGCTGGTCGTCGTCGGCGATCAACGCGGCTATGTCGGCGCCGGCCTGGGCAAGGCCAACGAGGTCCCCGAGGCCATCCGCAAAGGGACCGAGCAGGCCAAGAAGAACCTGTTTCACATCCCTTTGCAGGGCGGCACCATCCCGCACGAGGTGATCGGCAACTTCGGAGCCGGGTCGGTCCTGTTGCGCCCGGCCAGCGCCGGAACCGGCGTCATCGCCGGCGGCGCGGTTCGCCCGGTGCTGGAAGTGGCCGGGGTCCAGGACATCCTCACCAAGTGCATCGGGACGTCGAACCCGCACAACGTCATCCACGCCACCATCAACGCCCTCCAGCAGCTTCGCAGCGCCGAGGCCGCGGCCGGCCTGCGTGGCAAGACGCTGGCGGAAATTCGCGACTAGGTCAGGGAGACACCGTCATGGCCAAGAAGCTGAGAGTCACGCTGATCCGAAGTGGGATCAATCGCCCCGAGACGCAGAAACGCACCATCCGGGGGCTGGGACTGACCAAGCTGGGACGCAGCGTGGTCGTCACGGACAATGTCGCCGTTCGTGGCATGATTCGCTCCGTTTCACATCTGGTTCAGGTCGAGTCTGGGGATTAGGCGAGTCGTCGACGCAAGATTGCGCAACGCAAAACTGGAAGAAGAAATATGGGAACGACACTGCATACGTTGAAGGCGCCCAAGGGCGCGACCCGTAACCGCAAGCGCATCGGCCGCGGTCCTGGCTCGGGCACGGGCGAACAGTCCGGCAAGGGCGTCAAGGGGCAGAAGGCCCGCACCGGCCACCACGGCGCGCGCCTGGGTTTCGAAGGCGGTCAGATGCCGATGCAGCGCCGCTTTCCGAAGAAGGGTTTCAAGAACCACTTCCGCAAGGAGATCGCGGCGGTCAACGTCGGGGCCCTGGAAGAGCGGTTTCCCAGCGGCACCATCGACATCGCCAGCCTGCAGGGCGCCGGCATGATCGCGCGCACGTCGCGGGCCGTGAAGATTCTGGGCGAGGGCGACCTCAGCAAGAAGTTCATCGTCAAGGCGACTTCCTTCTCGGCCATCGCCAAGGAGAAGATCGAAAAAGCGGGCGGCACGGCAGAAGTGGTCGCAGGCTAGGGCTTCGCCATCATGGCTTCTGGTTTTCAGAACATCGGGAAGATTCCGGAGCTGCGCAAGCGGATCTTCTACACGATCACGTTGCTGGCCGTTTACCGCATCGGCGCCTTCGTCACCACCCCGGGCGTCAACCGGGCCATCATGGCCAAGATCGTGAACCAGGCCTCGGGCACGTTCCTGGGTCTGTTCAACATGTTCTCGGGCGGGGCGCTGGAACAGATGTCGATTTTCGCGCTGGGCATCATGCCGTACATCAGCGCGTCGATCATCCTGCAGCTTCTGACCGTCGTCATTCCCAAGCTGGAGCAAGTCCAGAAGGAAGGCGAGATGGGGCGGCGGCGCCTCAACCAGTACACGCGCTATGGCTGCGTGATCCTGTCGCTGGTGCAGTCGTTCTTCATCGCCCGCTGGCTGGAGGGGAACAACCGGGCCTACGCACAGTTCGGCCAGGTGGTCATCGATCCAGGTTGGGGCTTTCGCCTGATGACCATGGTCTCGCTGACCACCGGGACGGCGTTCATCATGTGGCTGGGCGAGCAGATAACCGAACGCGGGATAGGCAATGGAATCTCGCTGATCATCTTCGCGGGCATCGTCACCGACATGCCGGATGCGGCTGTCCGTATGTTCTCCAAGGCGAAAGCCGGCGACATCACGGCCTTCGACCTGGCCCTCATCGGCGTGATCATCGTGCTGGTGGTGGCGGCCATCATCTTCTTTGAACGGGGGCAAAGACGAATACCCGTCCAGTACGCCAAACGCGTGGTCGGTCGAAAGATGTTCGGCGGCCAGTCCACGCACTTGCCCCTCAAGGTGAACACGGCCGGCGTCATCCCGCCGATTTTTGCCTCGTCGATCCTGATGTTCCCGCAGCAGATCGCCTCGTTCGTGCAGACCCCCTGGATGCAGCGGATCTCCGAGGCCCTGCACCCGGGCGACTGGCGCTATAACGTCATCTACGTCGGCCTGATCGTCTTCTTCTGCTACTTCTACACGGCGGTCACCTTCAATCCCGTGGACGTCGCCGACAACATGAAGAAGTACGGCGGCTTTATTCCGGGCATCCGCCCCGGCAAGGCCACCGCGGCTTACATCGACAAGGTGCTGACCCGCATCACCTTCGGCGGGGCCATCTATATCTCGGCCATTTGCGTGCTGCCCTCGCTGCTGCAGACCAACATGAAGGTGCCGTTCCACTTTGGTGGCACGGGCCTGATGATCGTGGTCGGCGTCGCCCTGGACACCGTGCAACAGATCGAATCGCACCTCATCACCCGGAACTACGAAGGTTTCACCGGTCCTCGCGGTCCTCGCATTCGGGGTCGCGGCAGTCGCGCCACTGGCGCGATGGGAAGCTAACGGGAAGCTAAGGATTGGGTGAAAACCTTATTCTGTTTGGACCCCCAGGCGTGGGGAAAGGAACTCAGGCACAGCGACTGTCGCTGGCCCTGGGGATCCCGCACATCGCCACCGGCGACATGTTAAGGGCGGCGGTGCAGTCCAATACGCCCCTCGGCGTCAAGGTGGGGGCGATCATCAGCCGCGGCGAGCTGGTTTCCGACGACACCATGGTCGAGGTGATCAAGGAGCGGCTGTCCAGGCCGGACACCGTCCGCGGATTCCTGCTGGACGGTTTTCCGCGCACCACCCATCAGGCCGAAGTGCTGGGGAAGATCTTCGACGAGCAAGGGCGCAAGGTCGACGGCGTCGTCGTGCTGGACGCCCCCGACGAGGCCATCGTCCAGCGCATCGCCGGCCGGCGCACCTGCGAGAGCTGCCAGGCCAGCTATCACGTTCTCGCCAAGCCGCCCAAGGTGGAAGGGGTGTGCGACCGCTGCGGCGGCGTCCTCATCCAGCGCAGCGACGACAACGAAGAGACCGTGCGTCGACGCTTGAAGGAATACGGGACCAAGACCAAACCGGTGATCGATTATTTCAAGACCCACGGCTGGCCGATGAAGCCCGTCGACGCCATCGGCGACATGGACCAGGTCTTCGGTCGCATCTACGCCGCAATCATGGTGCCCTGAGCATGGCCATCGCCCTCAAAAGCCCGTCCGAGATCGCCAAGCTGCGAGAGGCCAACCTGGTGGTGGCCGACGTGCTGGACGTCCTCGAATCGTCGGCCAAGGCGGGCATGACCACCTGGGAGCTGAACGAGATCGCCGCCCAGCGCCTGCGCCAGTTGAAGGCCGAATCGGCCTTTCTGGGCTACCACGGCTACCCTGCCGTCCTGTGCACGTCGGTCAACGAGGTGGTGGTGCACGGCATCCCGCGCAAGGACGTGGTCCTGCGCGAGGGCGATCTGCTGTCCATCGACTTTGGCGCCTTCAAAGACGGCTGGTGCGGCGATTCGGCGCGCACGTTGCCCATCGGCAAGGTCTCGGACAAGGCAGCCGCCCTGGTGACGGCCACCCGCGAATCGCTGGAGAGGGCCATCACCCAGTGCGTCCCCGGGAACCGCCTGGGCGACATCGGCTGGGCGGTGCAGTCCCACGTCGAGCCTCAGGGATATTCGGTGGTCCGGCAGTTCGTGGGCCACGGCATCGGCCGGGCCATGCACGAGGAGCCGCACGTCCCGAACTATGGAAAGGCCGGGAATGGCCGCCGATTGTCGGTCGGTCTGGTGGTGGCCATCGAGCCGATGGTCAACGCCGGGAGCGCCGACGTGGTGGTCAAAGACGACGGCTGGACGGCTGTAACCAAAGATGGTAGCCTCTCCGCCCATTTTGAGCATTCCGTGGCCATCACCGACGACGGCCCGATTGTGCTGTCGAAGTCATAGGGACGCCTGTATGGGGAGCGATTCATGAAGGTTCGAGCGTCAGTCAAAAAGATATGCGACAAGTGCAAGGTGATCCGCCGCCGCGGCATCGTGCGCGTTATTTGCGAGAACGCACGCCACAAACAAAGGCAGGGTTAAACGATGGCACGCTTGGCTGGTGTCGATCTACCGCGCAACAAGCGCATGGAGATCGCTCTCACTTACATTTACGGGATCGGCAAGGTCAGGGCGCGCGAGATCCTGAAGGCCGCTGACATTTCCTTCGACAAGCGGACCGACGATCTCGACGACAACGAGAGCCGGCGTATTCGCGAGATCATCGAGGCGAAGCAGATGAAGGTCGAAGGCGATCTGCGCCGCGACGTTTCGATGAACATCAAACGCCTCATGGACCTGGGCTGCCATCGCGGTCTGCGCCATCGAAAGAGTCTGCCGGTGCGCGGCCAGCGTACGCACACCAACGCGCGTACGCGCAAGGGCCCGCGCAAAGGTCAGATGATCAAGAAGAAGACAGAAGGGACGGGCGCCTAGGCGCTCGTAAAGGACCACCTCAATGGCGACGACTCCGCAAGAGAATAAACCCAAGGTCAAATCCAAGGCCAAGAAGGTCAAGAAGAACATCCAGAGCGGCATCGCGCATATCACGGCGTCGTTCAACAACACCATCGTCACCATCACCGACGTTTCCGGGAACGTGGTGGCCTGGTCGTCGTCGGGCGTGAAGGGCTTCAAGGGCTCGCGCAAGTCGACGCCATTCGCGGCGCAGTTGGCCGCCGAAGACGCGGCGCACAAGGCGCAGGAACATGGTATGAAGTCGCTCAGCGTTTTCGTGAAGGGGCCGGGCTCCGGACGCGAGTCGGCGCTCCGCGCGCTGGCGTCAACCGGTTTCAAGATCACCCTCATCCGCGATCTCACCCCAATCCCGCACAACGGCTGCCGCCCACCCAAGCGGCGGAGAGTCTGATATGGCGAATTATTCTGGTCCCGTGTGCCGGCTCTGTCGGCGTGAAGACATGAAGCTGTTCCTCAAGGGGGACCGCTGCTACACCGACAAATGCGGCTATGAACGGCGCGCCTACGCGCCCGGTCAGCACGGCCAGGCCCGTCGTCGCAAGCTGTCCAACTATGGCTCGCAGCTGCGCGAGAAGCAGAAGGTCAAGCGCATCTACGGTCTGGCCGAGCGCCAGTTCCGCGGCTACTACCACAAAGCCGTTCGCATGAAGGGCGTGGCCGGCGAGAACCTGCTCCAGCTCTTGGAACGGCGTCTCGACAACGTTGTCTACCGCCTGGGCTTCGCCTCCGACCACGCGGAGGCGCGCCAGCTGGTGCGGCACGGACACTTCCGGGTCAACGGCCAGAAGGTGAACATCCCCTCCTTCCTTTGCCGGGCGAACGATTCGATCGAAGTGAAAGAAGGATCGAAGAAGGTCACGCGCGTGTTGGAGAGCCTGGGCGCCGTCGACCGCCGCGGCGTTCCCAAATGGCTGGAGCTGGACAAAGACGCGTTCAAGGGGAAGCTGACGTCACTGCCTTCGCGCGAGGACCTCACGCTTCCCATCCGCGAGCAACTCATCGTCGAGCTTTATTCTCGTTAGTCCCTGGGCAGTCCTGATAGGAGATCCAATGGCGACCGCTGGCACCACTCATTCCTCTTCTCAACAGACCGCGTACATCACGCGCAATTGGCGGGACCTCATTCGGCCGCGCAAGCTGGAGGTCGAGGGCGATTCGCTGACCCCGACTTACGGCAAGTTCACTTGCGAGCCGCTGGAGCGCGGGTTCGGCACCACGATCGGCAACAGCCTGCGGCGCATCCTGCTGTCGTCGCTGCAGGGGACGGCCATCACAGCCGTCAAGATCGAAGGCGCCCTGCACGAGTTCACCACCATCCCCGACGTCGTCGAGGACGTGACCGACATCGTGCTCAATTTGAAAGAGGTCCTGGTCAAGAGCCACGACGCCAAGCCGCGCATTCTTCGCCTGGAGAAGGACGGTGAGGGCAAGGTCAAGGCGGGCGACATCCAGACCAGCGACGGGACGGAGATCTTGAATCCCGACCACAGCATCCTGACGTGCTCGAAGGGCGCCAAGCTGCGCATGGAGCTGCACGTGGGAACCGGCCGCGGCTATGTGCCGGCCGACCGCAACAAGAGCGCGCAGCAGGCGGTGGGGGTGATCCCCGTCGACTCGCTGTTCTCGCCCATTCGCAAGGTCAACTTCCAGGTCACCAACGCCCGCGTCGGTCAGCAGACCGACTATGACCGGCTGTCACTGGAGGTGTGGACCAACGGCGCGGTTCGTCCCGAGGACGCGGTGGCTTTCGCCGCCAAGATCCTGAAGGACCAGCTGTCTATCTTCATCAACTTCGAAGAAGGCGCCGAGCCCGCTCACGAGACCACGGTCACCGAGGAGCAGGCCAAGCTGTCGGAGAACCTGTGGAAGTCGGTCGACGAGCTGGAGCTGTCGGTGCGTTCGGCCAACTGCCTTCAGAACGCCAACATCCGTTACATCGGCGAGCTGGTGCAGAAGACCGAGTCCGAGATGCTGAAGACCAAGAACTTTGGCCGCAAGTCGCTGAAGGAGATCAAAGAGATCCTGTCGGAGATGGGGCTCTCTTTGGGCATGAAGCTCGAAGGCTGGCCGGGCGACGGTCCGCCGAAGAAGAGCTAAGGCGCTCGCTACGCTCGCTACGCGGAAGGGGCCTTGATGGCCCCTCCCGCGGGCCCTCCCCGGCGCTTCTCGCAAGGTGGGCCGCGCGGGCAGAGCCCGCGCTCCCATCGATAAATAGGCTCTGGTAACAGATCGGAATTTGAGGAACGGACATGCGACATCGTAAAGCAGGGGTTCATCTTTCGCGCACGTCGGCGCACCGCAAGGCGCTGTTTTCGAATTTGATCGCGGCGCTTTTGACCAACGAGCGGATTCGCACCACGGACGCCAAGGCCAAGGAGACGCGGCGGTTGGCGGAGCGGACCATCACCTGGGCGCGCCGGGTGGGCGATGTGCTGACCAAGAAGGTGGACCGGCGGTCGACGGAAGAGTCGGCCCGGGTTGTTCATGCGGTGCGCATGGCTCGTCGAGTCGTTCGCGACCGAGGCGCCGTGCTGAAGCTGTTCGACGAGATCGCACCGCGGTTTGCGGGGCGGCGCGGCGGATACACGCGCATCGTCAAGCTGGGCCAGCGGCCCGGCGACGCGGCGCCCATGTCGCTGCTGGAACTGCTGCCCGACGAGAACGCGCCGGCGCCTGTCGAGAGCACCGACAAAGGCGAAAAAGCTGGCAAGGGCGGCAAGGGCAAGACCGCTCCCGAGGGCGAGGGCGCCAGGGGAGGAGCGGGCAAGGCAGCGGCCGCAAAGAAGAAAGGCGCCGCCAAGGCTGAGGGCGGGGAAGCCGCCGAGGCCCCCAAAAAGGCCGCCAAGAAGCCGGCCAAGGCCGCCAAAAAGGACGAGTAGCGCGCGGTAGAAGTGGCCGAAAAGGCCCACCGCGAACCACTGGTCGGCCTTTGGGGTCGACCGCTACAGTTTTCTCTGTCTCCTGTCGACGTAACCTCGGGTCGGGGTGTTGCCCTCGAAACTCTAAGGTAAAGGAGACAGTTCCATGGAGAGAGGCGAGAGGGCCAAAGTTGCTCCTGTAGAAGAGACCCACAAGGCAGTTCGGGTAGCCGAACGGTTCGATCTGGAGGTTAAGGTCGACCTGGAGAGCGACCACAACTTCTACACCGGCCTCACCCAGAACATCAGCGCGGGAGGCCTGTTCATCGCCACCCATCAGCTGCGTCGCATCGGCGACCGCATCAAGATCAAGTTCACGTTGCCGGGAAGCGACGCGACCCTGGACGTCGAGACGGAGGTCCGCTGGATCCGCGAGAACTCGTCGCTGCACCGGGTTGACGGCTCGACCGGCATGGGCGTTCGGTTCATCAACCTCGCGCCGGAAGCATCGCAAGCGATCCAGACCTTCCTGCAGAATCGCGACTCCCTCTACTACGACGACGAAGAGTAGGCGGGGGGCCCCACTCCCAGCCTCTCCCGGAACGGGAGAGCCCGCCGAGCCGGAGGCTCGGCGGGTGAGGGCAGGCCTTGCCAGTGCCTCCCTTGGCCGCGCCTGACCGTCCCCGGTTGACAGCGCTCTCGTCCCCTGGCGTATAACGCCGCTTATGGGCGATCCGGCGGCGCTGCCTTCGTTTGGGTGGGATGGGATTGCGCTGTCGTTTGTCTCGCTGGGTGTCGTCTGCCTGGTGGCGTATCTGGCGCTGCGGTTCCTGGCCGGGCGCGGGGTGGGGCGGGCCGTGGGGGCGGTGCGGGTGCTGGCGCGCTGTCCGCTGGAACCGCGGCGGTCGGTCTATCTGATCGAAGCGGCGGGACGTTGCTTCCTGGTGGGCGTGGGCGATGGGCCCATGGCCCTGCTGGCCGAGGTCGACGCCGACAAGGCGAAGGCCGCCGCGGCGCTGCCGGCGCCCAGCGGTTCATTTGCCGAGATCGTCGGGCGCATGCTGCATCGGCCGCCGCCGGGACCGCAGCCGTGAAGCGCGCCACGGTCGCGGCGACCACGCTCGCGGCGGCAGCGGTGGCGCCGGGGTTCGCCTTCGCGGCCGGCAAGACCGACGCGATGACGGCGCGGCCGCTGGTCTTGCTGTTCGCCATGGCGGCGCTGTCGTTGATCCCGTTCGCGGTGCTGATGATGACCTGCTTTGTGCGGGTATCGGTGGTGCTGTCGATCTTGCGCAGCGCCATCGGGGCGCCATCGGTGCCGTCCACGCAGGTGCTGACCGGGCTGGCCATGATCCTCACGCTGTTCGTGATGGCGCCGACCGGCGAGCGCATCTATCGCGCCGTGCAACCGGTGCTGGGCGCGGGGGCGGGCGCCGATCTTCTCAGCGGCGAGACCGTCGCCGCGCTGCAAACC
>JAXDMH010000396.1:0-2666 GCA_034666225.1 Myxococcales bacterium | reverse complement strand
CCGCGACGATCAGCGCGATGCCGAACACGCTCTTGACCGCCTCCATCCAGGGGCCGGAGCGCGGCATCTGCATGGAGAAGCCGGCGATGGCCCAGAAGGGAACACCGATTCCGACGGCGTACGTGGCCAGCAGGAGAAACCCGCTGACCGCGTCGCGCGTGGTGGCGACGAAGGCCAGGATTCCGGCCAGTGGGGGACCCGTGCAGGGCGCGGCGATCAACCCGCCGACCAGACCCATCAAGAACACGCCGCCGGCGCCGCGCCCGCCGACGCGCGACAGACGTTGCTGCAGTCCCGACGGCAGGGCCAGCTCGAACGCGCCGAACATCGACAGCGCCATGGCCAGGAAAAAAAGAGCCAGCGGCACGACCACCCACGGGCTGGCCAGGTAGGTGCCGAAGGCGCGACCCAGCAGCGCGAACACCGTGCCCAGCGTGCCGAACATGGTGGCGATGCCCGCCACGTACAGCGTCGCCAGCCCGAACGATCGCCGTCGCGAAACACCTCGTCCCCCGAAGACGCTGATCGTTATGGGAATCATCGGATAAACGCAGGGGGTGAGCGCCGTCAGGAGGCCGGCCGTCAGGGCGAACAGGAAGGCGCTGCCCATGCCTCGTCCCGCGGCCTCCGCGAATTTGTCGGTCATGTGGATCCTCTCCTTGTTTCTTCGTCAGGGGGCGATCACCGGGACCGGTGGTTCGTACATGGCTGCTGCCCGGCAGGGCGCTTCCAGGACCTGTGCCGTCAGCCAAGAATTCAGGCACTGATCAAGGTTGTCGCCGGCGTTCATCAACGTGCCACCCTTGTGTCGTTCGTGCCCCCGGGCCTTGCGGATCAGGCTCAGTCGTTCGGGATCGGCGCCGTTGTCCGTCAGCACGGCGGTCAGGGCCTCGGGTTCGAGGCCGACCACCGACCAGAAGGTGGCGTCGTACTCGACCGCGGTGGTATCGCCGTCGACGGGGTTGGTATTCGGCGCCAGCCGCAGGCCCCGGCCACCGAACAGCCGCAGGTTACGACCGATCTGGCCGTGGCAATCCAGCGTTCCGCAGTGGGGCTGCATGGCATCGGCGACGCGTTCAAAGTTGAGCCGTGTTGGTGCCAGCAGCTCCACCTGAAGACGATTGCCGTTGCTGGGCTCCAGAATCTGACCTTCACAAGCGAACGAGCCGCCCAGCGCCGCACAGGTCAGGGTTGCAATCAGGCCCGCAGCCGCCATCGCACCACCGGCATTTCGCGACGGGAAGATCAGGATCAAATCCTTCCCTCGTCGGGGCGACAGGCACGCGTCGGAATCATCGGCACGATGAGATCGTCGGACGTGAGGTAAACGCGACCCGCCGTGTCCGGACCTGCCGGTTCAAAGTGACAGGCGGCGCACGACCCCTCGCGATGGACGGGTGAGGCCATGGTGGTGTCGTTGGCGCCCTGACGGATGGCGACCCAGAACGGCCACACCGGCTCAAATTCGCCGGGCCGGACATAAAAGTTTCCGACGCAGTTGGCGTGGGCAGTGAATCGCCGAGCGGCCGAATCGATCAGCAGTATTTCGGCGTCGCTGAGCGGCACCGCCGACGCGTTGTCGCGATAGATGGTGCCGGCGATCGAGAAGAGCGGCGCGTTGCGATCCGCACCGTGACACAGCAGGCATGGCTGGCCTGGGCGATGCAACGGACCTTTGGGAACCTGCGGATCTTCTGGGCCCAGCGCGTCGACGGCCGCGGCGTTCTCGGGATCCGCGGGCGATAGAACCGCCGGTGCGCAACCCAGCGCCCACGTCAGAATGAAGGCAGAGGGGCTGAATCGCCGTTTGAACAAAAAAGGATTCTCCAGACCCTACCGCGGGCCAGCGAGGGCGCGCATATCTCTCCGGAGATATGGCGGCTGGCCGAAAAAACTTCATTCAATGGTACCAGCGTCAAACCCCTCACCCTGACTCGGAATCATGCGAACATGTTCAGGTCCAATGCGATCACCCGGTTGGTTGTTCGTGGTGAACGTTCTGGCGCCAGCATTGTGGCTGGGCGGCTGCGCGCCGGCGCCCAGCGAAGGCACGGTGGGGTGGAATGCTCGCGGAATGCCGCTGCCATCGGTCGAACATGACGCCGCCAGCGGCGCCGGCGCCACGGACGACGCGGCTGTCATTGGAGTGGGATCAGGCGGCGCAGGCGGCGCGCCTGCCGGAACGGGCGGCGCGGTCGGCGCTGGTGGCGGCGGCAGCGGCGGCAGCGGTGGTTCGGACCCGCCGCCCGCTGACGCCGCGCCCCCGCCCGCCGACGCCGGACCACCGGTCGGGGGGACCTGTCGTCTGGACGTCGTCGTCACCACGCACAACGGGGGCGGAAACCACGCGCCCAAGAACGTGGACGCCATCTGGATCCAGAACAGCAGCGGGCGTTTCGTAAAGAGTGTGTATGTGATGGCCCGGAACGAGATCCAGCACCTCAACACCTGGAACGCCGCCACTGCGGCGGCCGGCCTCAGCCGGAACCGCGTCGATGCCGTGACCGGCGCGTCGCTTTCCAACTATGGAACCCGCATGGCCAGCTGGAACTGCACGGATGTCTACAAGGTGCCGGTCCCCTCTGGAGCGTATCTAGTCTGCTTCGTCTTCAATGACGGCTACGGCAGCGACAAGCACACCTGCGACAACATCACGCTGGGCAAGA
>JAXDMH010000395.1:0-4185 GCA_034666225.1 Myxococcales bacterium | reverse complement strand
GGCGGCGCGCTCGGCTCCTGAAAGCTGGTGGCGAAGGTGGGGCTGTCGTCGAACCGACCAGCCTGGGAGATCTTCAGGCGCAGGAGATCCGGGCGCAGCACGTCGGCGCGAAATTTCTCGTCCCCCACCCCGACCACAATTCCTTGGGTGGACTTCTCCACGAACACCACGTCGCCCAGAGGACTGAACCGCGACGCATCCATGCTTCCCCGTGCCGCCCAGTCACCTGCGAAGGAGAGCGTCGCCATGACTCACGACCGCGCCCCCGACGAGCAGTGCATGCATTTACCATCGGGCGTCCGGCCCATTTTCGTCAAAGGAAATCGTGGTCAACCAACGTTGTTTACCGCTGAGTGTCGCAAGCAAATCGCCCCGCAAAGTCGCCAGCCGCAGTCAATCTCGATGTTTGACTTTGTTTTCGCTTGTGAGCGTTTCATTGTTTCAGATAAAGAAAGAAATTGTATCCACGGCGCGATAACATTGTGTCGCCCCGACCACGCGCAAGGACGTCATTTGCGATCTCGGGACAGGAGGTTCGATATGCGATCCGCGCCACCCAAGCATCACCAGGCAACGCGCATCGCACTGTTCACCTTGCTGGCCGCCAGCTGTGACGTCGGCGGGCTGGGCAAGGCGCCTCCCCCCGACGGCGCAGCGGGATCGGGTTCGGGCGGCGCCGGCCAGGGCATGACGGGAACGGGCGGAGGCGGTTCGCCGTCAGGCGGCAACGGCGGAACCCCGACCGGCGGCGCCGGCGGAACGAATCCGATGCTGCCCGAGCCGACCGCCACCCCGAATTTCCAGATGCGCCCGGAATTCGCCGGACCTTGCACCAAGTCGTCTGGCCTCATCGACGTGAACCTGGGCAACCGCCCCGAAGACTTCGTGCGGGCCGCCTTTTGCCAGGTCAACGGCGCCGAACCCGCTGCCGACGTGGTCACCCGCTGGGCCGATCAATTGCGAACCGTCGAGTCCGTCCGTAGGATCGACGTGGTGCGCACCTTCTGCAACGACGCCGCCCGCGCGTGCAGGTTCACCTATTCGAATCCCTGGCAAGCGGACATCCCCCTGCTGCCCACCTGCACGCGCAAGACGACGCGCGATCTGGGGGCCGTCCTGATGTTCTTCAGCGACTGTCCCACCGGCGTCAATTGCGGGATGGACTGGGCCAACACGCACGCGCACGGGATGACCGCCGTCCACCCGCTGTTCGCCTTTGGCCAGGGTGCCGCCAACTTTTACAACGGCAAGAACTCTGGATACTGGTATCGCCAGCTGCTGGATGCGCGGTGGGCCGGGCTGCAGTTCTTCCTGCTGAACACCTATGGACCGGATATGAACCTGATCCCCAACCTGCAGCAGGCGCTGACCCAGGCCGGCCCCGGCGTCAAGGTAGGGCTGTTCGACGATCCGTGGGCCTGGGGCCAACCCAGCAGCCCCGCCGCCTTCCGCACCCTTCCCACCTTCAGCGACACGGAAGGCGCCGCGCAAGCGATCTATCAGGGCAAGTGGAAACCGTTCTTCACGCGCATCGACAAGATGTTCTGGTACACGGTGCAGGGCAAGCCGCTCATCTACTTTTACAATTCCGGCAACCTGAAACCGGCGAACGTCTCGGCCGCCGTGGTGGCGCGCATGAAGGCGCTCTTCGCCGCAGATTTCGGCGTCATGCCGTTTGTAGCGGTGGATCATGCTTATTTCGACGACCCCAACATGCCCGGCGTCGCCGATTCTCAGTTCACCTGGGACACCCTGCGTTCGGGCAACAAGAGCCGCGCCGTCATGGGCGGCGTCACCCTTGATCACTTCATGGTCAAGTGGGACACGGTGGGCCGCGACAAACCAGGGATGATCGCCTCCCCCGGCGATCGCATCATCAAGGGAACCGCGCTGCTGTCCGATCGCCTGGCCGGCTCGCAAGACGCGACCATCGCCACCATCGCAACATGGAATGATCTGGGCGAGGGCACCGGCATCGAGCGCAACTACGACTACTACTTCGGCGGTGCATGGCATCCACCAACCGCGTTTATGAGCTTGACGCGCGCCGCTCAATGCTCGGACTAAGGCAATTGGAGCGAGGGCAGCTCTCGAAGTGCCGACGGCCGACGATCCGGGCCGCAGCACCGAATACTCCCTCGATATCGTCCGATAGGCGGCAGCGTTGGCCCCCACCGAGCCGACGGAGCGGGAAGAATCGCCCGCTGGCGGAGCCGACCCGAGAAGTACACGGACCGCAGCGCAAGGTCGCGCTGGTGAATGTCCAACCTCATCCAGTGCTTCGCGCGACCTTGTGCGAGGACCGGATGGCGCGGCAGCAGCCCTCAATACGTCTGAGACGCTTGATCCGCGCCACGCGCAGGCGAGCACACGCCCGAACATTTCCTGGCACTCCGTCGAATTTCGCGATCTCTGTTCGGCGCGGAGGAGAAGGTCCGTCAATATCCAACGTTTTCGCCCGCGCCGTGCGGTCCTCGCGCAAGACCGCAACGTGCGCTGCCCGAATGCGAAAGTCGGCTCGCGCGGCCTCGCGCTGCGGTCCGCTCTATTTCCGGATCGGTCGTGTCGGCTTACGGGGACTCCACGTGCAATGAAACGGATGCCTCTCAAATGGCTGCTGGCAGTCAGCGCCGCGATCCTGGTCGCGCTGCTGGTGATCTGGTTGCGGACGTCCACCGCCGAACCCGCCGACGGGCGCGAGCCGCTGGTCTTCAACGCCGGCTGGATGGTGGGCGACGACATCTACGGTGCGCTTCATCGCTTCGAACAGCTGCATCCCGAGTATCGCGTCACCACCACCACCAGCACCGCCCAGGATCAAACCGGCGATGCGCAGCGGTTGTTGCTGGCCATCGCCGGCGGTGTGCCGCCCGACGTCGTCTTCTTTGATCGCTTTGCCGTGGGCGAATGGGCCGCCAAGAGCGCCCTCGAGGATCTGACGCCGTTCATCGAGCAGCAGGATCCGGGCGATCCCAGCCGCATCGACCTGCGCGACTATTACCCGTGGGCCGTCGAGGAGGCCAGCTTTCGCCCTCCCGGCTCGGTAGCGGCTCCCCGGCTGTACGGCATCCCCACCGTGGCAGACGCCCGCATGCTGTACACCAACGTCGATCTGCTGCGCCAGGAAGGGCTGGTGACCGCGCAAGGTCAGCCCCAGGTCCCGACCACCTGGGAAGAACTGCGCCAGGACAGCCGCCGCCTCAGCCGCTACCGCGTGCCCGGTAAGATCGACAGCGGCCTCACCCGCCTGGGCTTCGCGCCGGTGTTCGGCGACAGCTTTCTCTACATGTTCGCCTTCGAAGCCGGCGGACATCTCCTCAGTCAGGACGGCTTGCACGCCACCATGGACTCGCCGCCCGTGGTGCGGGCGCTGCGCTACATGACCGACGTTTACGACGATCTGGGCGGCGTCCAGCAAGCCAACGCCTTCCAGCAAAGCTTTCAGAACGGCCCGCTCGATCCCTTCATCCGCGGTCAGGTGGCGATGAAGATCGACGGCAACTGGTACCTGGAGACGCTGGGCGACTGGAAGCCGGACATGAACTTTGCCGTCACGCCCGCGCCGGTGCCGGCCGACCAGCTGGCCAGCGGGCGCGGTCCGGTGACCTGGGCCAGCGGCTGGGCGCTGGTCATCCCCACCACGTCGCGCCACAAGAAAGGCGCCTTCGAGCTGATCCGTTACCTGCGCACCTGGACCATCATCGAGCGCCTGGAACAGAGCAAGCGCGAGCGCAAGCAGAACGAAGGGCGCCTGTACCTGCCGAACGTCGACGCCAACCGCAAGTACACCGAACGTCTTTTCCGCGAGAACGTCTTCGACAACCCGGCCGTGCCCGGTCGCATCCAGGAGGCCTACCGCACGGTGGGCGCGCTGCTGGAGAATCCGTACATCCGCCCGGTGACGCCGGTGGGCCAGCTGCTCTGGCGGCAGCAGGTCCGCGCCTATGAAGCCGCCGTCGGACACAAGTACGCCGCCGAAGCGCGCGCCACCGGCAGCGATGAGATCAAGCTGGCCCTGGCCACCATGCAAGAGCCCGTGCAGCGCCAGCTGGACGCGCTGTCGCGTCCGCTGCCACCGCACGTGGTCGACTGGCGCCCCTACATCGGCGGTTACACCGTGGTCGTGCTGGCGCTGATTGTCGCCGCGCTGGTGTACACGCACCGGCGGCGGCGCTCGCACGGTTA
>JAXDMH010000394.1:0-19800 GCA_034666225.1 Myxococcales bacterium | reverse complement strand
TGCATCGTCTTCATCGACGAGATCGATGGGGTCGGTCGGCGGACGACCACCGAAAACGGCGGCGCCTCTGAAGCGGAAGGCAACCGCATCATCAACCAGATACTGGCCGAGATCGACGGCTTCAATTCTTCAAGCGGTGTGATTGTGATCGGAGCGACCAATTTTCCAGATGCCGTCGACCCGGCGTTGCTGCGAGAAGGACGTTTCGACCGCAAGATTCAACTCAAACTTCCCGCTCTGGTCGATCGAGAAGCCTTGTTTCGCCTCTACGCCAAGAAGGTCAAGACCGTCGGTGAGCTCGGTTACGCCCGGTTGGCCCGTCTGACCACCGGGTTGACGCCGGCAGCGATCGCCTATGTGGTCAACCATGCGGCCTTGATCTCGGCGCGCAACGAGCAGCTCGATGTCCCGATGGCCAACTTCATCGAAGCGATCGAGGTATGCCGGATGGGTGAAGTCAACGGTTCAACCTCGGCCTTGACAGAAGCCGAGCGGGAACGCGTGGCGGTGCACGAGGCAGGGCACGCGATCATTGCCCAGGTCATGAACGTAGGCAGGGTTGAGAAGGTCACCATTTTATCGCGTGGGGGCGCGCTGGGCGTCACCCTTGTTACGCAAACCGAAGACAAACAATTGCATTTGAAGTCAGAGTTAACAAATCGCATTCAGATGTTGCTGGGAGGCCGTGCAGCCGAGCTCATTACCTATAACGACGCATCAAGCGGCGCGGCGAGCGATCTGAAGGAGGCATCAAGACTTGCCCTGTCCATGGTTGCAATGCTGGGGTTAAGCGACGAGGGCACGCTGTTCAGTCTGGATGCATTGAGCGCGCTCAATCTCAAGCCGGATGCGACGATCGCCGTGGCCCAGGCGGAGTCCATCCTGGCAACCCAGAACGAGCAATGTCTGGCAACCCTGCGCGAGCTGCACGGCGCTTTGGTGGAGCTGACCGAAAAGCTAGTAGAACACGAGACCCTGGACGGAGAAGAAGTGGCTCAAGCGATATCAAACGCACGCACAGCAGGCAAGAAGACCGAAGGCCTGAGCCGCGCGTCCGGTGTCCAAGTAGGCGGCGAGAAATCGGCGGGCTGATTCTCCATGCACGAAATGGGGCGGGATCGCGTCTGCGCCTCGCGCGCGCCAGCGGGAGAGGCCGCTTCCGTGCGCCTCACGTCGTGAGCAGCACCTTGCCGACGCCGCCCTTCTCGGCGAGCTTGTGCGCCGCCGCGGCTTCGGCGAGCGGGAAGCGCTTGGCGATCGGGATGACCAGCTTCCCCGTGGCGACGGCCGCGGCCAGCTCGCCGAGGCGCTTGCCGTCCGGGTGGGCCAGGAACGCGTGCACGACGAAGCCCCGCTCCTTGGCGCCGGCCGGCTCGCCGACGACGCTGCCGATCCGCGCGCCCGGTTTCAGCTTGCCAAGCAGCGTCTGCGTCGTCTCGCCGCCCACGGTATCGGCCAGCACGTCGAGCGGCGGCAGCGCAGCGAGCTGCTGGTCGTCGTCGAGAGCGACCACGCTGTGCGCGCCCAGCTTGGACGCCTCGGCGACGTGCGCGGCGCGCACGCCCGCATAGACCGTGGCGCCACGCCCCTTCGCCACGAAAACGGCGACGCGTCCCACGGCGCCCGTGGCGCCCGTGACCAGCACCGTCTGCCCCTCGCGGACATCGGCCGCCTCCTCGACGAGCTGCGCGCCCGTGACCAGCACCAGCGGCAGCGCCGCCGCGGCGACGAGATCGAGCCCGGCCGGCAGCTCGGCCCAGGCGTCCGCCGGCGCGACGACGTACTCGGCGTGCGCCTGCTTCACGACGCCAAGCACGCGCGCGCCCACGCGCGGCGCGCTGACGCCCGGCCCGACGGCGACGACCTCGCCCGAGGCGTCGCGCCCCAGCACGGCCGGCAGCTCGAGCGGCATGTACTTCTGGTAGGTCCCGCTGCGCAGCTTCCAGTCGATCGGGTTGAGGCTGGCGGCCGCGACGCGTACCTTGATCTCGCCGGGGCCTGGCACGGGCTCGGCGATGTCACGCAGCTCCAGTCGATCGGCCTCTCCGTACGCGGGCAGGACAACGGCTTTCATGGTGGCTCCTTTGGTTTCTCACCCACTATGGCTCTGGTAACCCCTTGAAGACAGCGCGGACGCCTTCGGCCCATTTCGTGCTGAGGGCGCTGAAGTAGGGATCTCCCTCCTCGAACCGGCGCCGCTTGCGCACCTCGAGTGTGTCGCGCTCGTAGCAGATGAGGTCGATGGGCATGGCGACCGAGAGGTTGCTGCGCATGGTTGAATCGAACGAGACCAGCACACACTTGGCGGCGTCGCTGAGGCTGCTGGACGGGGTGATGACCCGGTCCATGATCGGCTTGCCGTACTTCGCTTCTCCCGTCTGAAAGAACGGCGTGCCGGCGCCCGCCTCGATGAAATTTCCTTCAGCATAGATGCGAAAGAGCCGCATGGGTTCGCCCTTGATCTGGCCTCCGAGGATGAACGACGCGTTGAAGGTCAGCTCGCTGCGCTCCAGATGCTCCTTGTCGCGGCGCTCGATCGCGCGCATGGCGTCCGACACGACGACCGCGACATCGAACATGGTCCGCGCGTTCCAGATGTGTGGCGAGCCGTCGCCCTCTTGGGCCGCCGCCCTCTGCGTGAGCACGCTGATCACCGCCTGGGTTCCGGCCAGGTTTCCGGAGCTCAACAAGACAACCACCCGATCGCCCGGGCGCTCGAACACCGTCATCTTGCAGAACGAGGCGAAGTTATCGACGCCGGCGTGGGTGCGCGAGTCCGACCCGAGCACGATCCCCTCTTTCAAAAGCACGCCCACACAGTACGTCACGAGGCGCCAACTTCGTCGGTCCAGACGCGAAAGCTTTGCAGCGTGTTGGGTCCAAAGGTCGTGGTGATCGCGACATCGGCCGCATCGCGCCCGCGCGCGATGAGCACACGCCCGATGCGCGGGACATTGTTCCGTGCGTCGAACGTGTGCCAGGCTCCGCCCAGGTACGCCTCGAACCAACCCGCGAAGTCCATGGGCGCCGGATCCGGTGGCCGCCCGATGTCACCCAGGTAGCCGGTGCAATACCGCGCCGGAATGTTCATGCAGCGGCAAAGGGTGATGGCCAGGTGGGCGAAGTCTCGGCAGACACCCTTGCGCTCGTTGAAGACCTGCAGGGCGGTCTTGGTGGAGCTGGCGAATTTGTAGCCGAACTGGATGTGCTGATGGACGAAGTCGCAGATCGCCTGCACGCGCGTCCAGCCGGGCGGCGTCTGCGAGAACAGGCCCCAGGCGATCTCCGACATCTCATCGGTTTCGCAGTAGCGGCTTCCCAGCAGGAAGACCAGGGTCTCCTCCGGGAGGTGCTGGACCAGGTGCTGAATGGCCGACGGAACGACGGGATCCGGAGCGCCCGAGTCGTTGAGCACAGCGTCCCCGGTGACGCAAAAATGACCGCTCGGCGCCACCAGACGCGTGCACCAGTTTCCAAATCCGTCTCGGTAAGCCGGCGTCGAAACGGCGGGCGTTGTCTTCATGTAGTCGGGGCGCGACAGATCGGGGGCCCGGCTGTGGTGAACGTGCAAGGTCAAGATCATGGGTGTGGGCTGGGGAAGTTCGTAGTTCAGTTCGTAACCGACGCGGATCAGCATGTTGGGCCTCATCGTGATTTTGTTGCGGTCAATGCTGGCAATGATTCCAAGACCTCGGCCAGCAAATCGGCCAGGCGCTGGGCCCACGCGCTCTGCCCTGCTTCGTCGGCGATGAGGTCTTGCCGCAGCTCGAGCTCGACGCAAGGGATGGCCCGCTGTTCGCCGTGATGGTTGATCGAAAAGTCGGACACGTCGGTGACGGCGTAAGGTTCGTTGTCGCCGACGATGAGATCGCCTTTTCGCCGCAACATATCCAGCAGAGGTACGGCAAGGCGCGTGTCGCGGTTGTACAGGACACCGATCTGCCAGGGCCGCGCGACATCGAGGAACGCCGGCGTGAAGCTGTGCATGGCCACGAGGACCGTGGGCCGCCCCTCCGCGGCGCGCTGGTCGAGCGCGGCTCGGATCGTGTCGTGGTAGGGGTGAAAGATGGCGTTCGCGCGCCCTGCTGCATCGTCTCGGGTGACGTTCTGATTGCCCGGAATCACGGTTCTTTCGCTGCGGGTGGCGATGGAGTCGACAGCGTCCAGCGGGCGGTTGCAGTCGATGACCAGCCGCGAGTACCGCTGCCACACCACGCAGGCATCCAGCGCTGTCGCCAACCGGCGCGCGACGCCACCCGCCCCGATGTCCCACGCGATGTGCGTGGCAAGCGCGGCCTCCGACAACCCCAGCGTCCCCAGCGCCCGTGGCAGCAGCCGCCCCGCGTGATCACAGATGATGAAGAAGGGCGAGCGCCCCTGGCGCCCGTCGACATCGAACGGGACAGGTTCATCGGGCGAGAGCAGCGCCGGAAGCACCGGCACATCATGACCGACCGGCAGCCCACCCGCCGCGTGATTACATGGCGTGCGGTCGTTCGTGGGTGACGTCAGCGAATTGTTTCTGGCAGGTCAGGCACGTCCCCTGGGGCTTTTTCTATGGTGGCGATCCCCTGCGGCGTCGACGCAGGCGCAACAGGATCTCGAACGCCGTCGCTGCGGACGTCAGCCATACCGCGCCGGCGGTCCATCCGCCGATGATGTCCGACGCCCAGTGGACGCCCAGGTAGACACGAGACAGGCCCACCAGAATCGTCATTGTCAGGGCGATGGCCAGCACCGCCGATTTCGCCTTCCACGGCCACCGCTGTCTTAACGCGACGGAGGCCAGCGCCCCGAAGGTGATGAACGAGCCCATCGCGTGACCGCTGGGAAACGAATAACCGCGCGCGGCCGCGAGCGCCGAGGCCAGGTCCGGCCGGCTACGAGCGAAGATCATCTTCAATCCCAGGTTCAGGAGGGCGCCGGCCACGGCGGTGACCACCAGGAAAATGGCGCACGCTCGCTGCTTCCCGACGAGCAACGCCCCCGCCACCACCGCCACGATTAGCGCCAGTCCACCCGTGCCGCCGATGGTGGTCGCGGCGCGAAGGAGGACACTCATCGCGGGCTGGCGCTCGTGCCCGAACCAGGTGTTGATGGCTTGATCAACGCGGTTTACCACCGTGGTGGCGGGCCCCACTTGCTCGGCGAGCTCGCCGAACAGGTATCCGGCGCCAACGGAGGCAATGCCGCCGAGTATCAACACGATGAGTATCGACGCATAAGGCGCGATCGGGCTGGCGCGCCTGATGGCCCAGGTCAACAGCCGGCTGCGCTCAATCCACCGCGGCCCGTTCTTCACGGTGGTCTCGATGGCGCGAGCAAGGCCGGAGAGCGGCCAGTAGCAGAGCGCCCAGAACGCGAGAAATAAACCGACCGGTAATGCGACCGCGAGCAACGAGGGTGGCACGCTTCTGATTCTGCACCGATTCAACCGGCCTCAGGGAATGATGACCGGCGCGCACGTCGAGACGCCGGCGCCGACGATGGTGAGCTGCGCGTCGGCGAGGGCGCGAGCGAGTTCGCCGGTGCTGCGTGCCACGCTGTAGACGCTGGACGACTGGACGTTCCCATCCTTGAGAAAAATCCAGAACATGTCGGCCCAGAAGGCGAATGCGTAGGCCACCCGGCCCCCTCTGGTGCTGATCGAGGGCGCCCCATAGGTCTTGATGAAGACACCGCTGGCCTTGTCGATCTGCCCGATGACCGCTGGTTGATCGGGATGAAAACCCCACAACTGCGCATCGCCAGTGCCGGTGAACTCGAGACTGCCGTCGGTGCGTCCCAGGTTGGAGAAGCCCAGGGTCGGAAAGCCGATCGATCCGAACTTGTTGCCGTCGGTCCCGCGAACCTGGCTGTCGATGAACAGCGTCTCGTCCGACGAACCGGGCTGATTGGACGAGAACCCCATGCCGAAGGTCTGCAGATCCAGGCTGTCAAAGGCGGTGGCGGCGCAAGCGACCGTGCGGATGTCCAGTTTGAACAGCTGACTTTTGCCATCTGAAAAGGCGTTGATCCAGGCAAAGCCGTTGCGATCAACGGCCATCGAGTTGTAGTCGCCGGGATTCACGTTCGGGCAATTCAGCGCGCCCAGGCGGGTGAAGGTCACGTTGCCCGGATCGAATCGAAAAAGGACGCCCTGGTCGTCCAGCACATAGACGCCGGCCGAGGCCACGCTGACGCAATTGTTCGCCGGCCCGACGTCGATGCGGGAACCGGCGTCCGCCGATGTGGCGCCCGCGTCGATGACAGTCCCTTCATTGATTCGCCCAACGTCCGCCGCCCCGTTTCCCGCATCGACGCCCGTGCGCAGGCCGGCCTTGCTGCAGCCCGCAGCAGCGATCAGCGACAGACAGCCGGCGAGCAAGAGGGCGAGCTTCATGGTTGTCGTTTTCGCGGCGACCTTCGTCTTTTCGGGGGGACGTCGATCGCCGCCCCTGGCGGGTCAGAGTACGCCGCTGGCCCAAACGGGTCACGCCGCCGAACGAAGCGAGGGCTCATCGCCTGGACCCCTGCAGCCACGCGCGCTACCGTAGTGAGCAAATGCCGACCATGTTCATGAGGGCCGTGGGGCAAGTGCTGGATCGCGAATTCCTGGGCCAGGTCCCGGTCTTCGGCGGGCTGGCGGAACAGCACCTGGACTGGATCATCGCCGCCGGCACAGTGGGCGAAGTCGCCGTCGGCGTGCAGGTGGTCAGCGAAGGCGAAGCGGCCGGCAGCATCTTCGTCGTCTGTGACGGCACCCTGGAAGTCTGCAAGCGCGGCGCCCACGGTGTCGAGGTCCGGCTGGCGGTGCTGCGCGCGGGCGACTGCGTGGGCGAGATGTCGCTGATCGACATCCAGCCCCGCTCGGCCACGGTGCGCGCGTTGACACCGGCCGTGCTCTTTCGCCTCAGCAACCGAGAGATCGCCAAGCTCTACGAGCGGCACCCCGAGGTGTACACGCTGCTGGTGCTGAACATCGCCCGCGAGATCAGCCGCCGCCTGCGCGTCGCCGACAAGGCGCTGGTCGAGATGGGCGTCTCGGTCAACGAGATGTGGCAAAGCCCGCAGCCCCGCCCATCGACATAGCAGGGGCGATCTCCTCGACCTGATCCGCACGTCAGGGGAAACCATCGCGCCACCGGTGCCGGCGCCTGAATTTTCCTTTGGCCCGGGCGGTAATCCGGGACAAGGTTGATCGATCTACCCCGGCCATTTCTACTATATATTTGGGACCATCCGCGTCGAATCGTGGTTCGAGTCGGCTCGTCGGGCGCCCCACGCCGAACTCAATGACTGGGAGGAATTCGATGTTCCCAATCAGGAA
Source organism: Myxococcales bacterium (assembly GCA_034666225.1). Taxonomy (GTDB): domain Bacteria; phylum Myxococcota_A; class Polyangia; order Fen-1088; family Fen-1088; genus DATKEU01. Next base: position 12,491 of record JAXDMH010000394.1, on the reverse strand, counting down.
ATTGACCGTCGCTGCGCTGGCTGTCGGGCTTGGCGCTTGCTCCGGGCAGATCGGAAGCGGGGGCGCCGCCGGAGCTCCTCCCACCGGAGACCCCGGGTCTGGTGGCACCGGCTCGATACCGAACGGCGGCCCCTACACGCCCGGCACGGTACCGCTCAAACGTTTGACCAAGGTCGAATACGACAACACCGTTCGTGACTGGCTGGGCAGCAAGCTGCCCGCGTTCGATCTGCCGGAGGATGGTCGGGAGGGCGGATTCGACACCGTCTACTCGGCTCTCCAGGTTTCGGACATTCACCTCATCGCGTACCAGAAGAATGCCGAGGCCATCGTCGACGAACTGTTCGCCACGGATCCAGCAGGAATCAAGAAATCCTGGTGTGATTACACCGCCGCGGGCGATGCATGTGCCACCAAGATCGTCACCGATTTCGCGACCCGCGCGTGGCGCCGTCCGATGGACAAATGGGGGGCCATCGGCAATGGACTGTCCACGTACACCGACCTTGTCAGCGCCACCGGCTCGCTGGCCGCACAGACCGCCGATGACCGGCTGAAGACGGCGCTGCAGAGCATCCTCATCAGCCCGCGCTTCATCTACCGGTTCGAGCTGGCCGACAAGACAGGCCAGCTGGACACGTACTCGGTGGCCTCACGCCTCAGCTACTTGCTCTGGAGTTCGGCTCCCGATGAGGCGCTGCTGTCGGCCAACCTGCTTGACCCGATGGTGCTGGAGGAACAGTTCCTGCGGATGCAGGTGTCCGGCAAGGGTGCCAGCGCCAGCTACGTTCCAAAGTTCCAGCGCTTTCTGACGCGCTTTCCGGACCTGTGGTTAAGCCTGGATCAGCTCCCCGGGCTGACCCGTGATGCAACGGTGTTCCCCGGCTTCAGCGCAGAGCTGGCCAGTGACATGCGCGCCGAGACGCTCGATTACTTCTCGCGGTTCATGGGCATGGCCGACAATCCGCAATATCCGCACCACGCCCTCACGGAGATCCTGACCGCCAGCTTCGGGATGGTGACGCCGCGTCTGGCCGATCACTACTGTTCGGTCGATGGAACAGCCGCCGCGTGCGGGATCAAATCGGCCAGCGGCGAAGTGGATCTGACCAAGGCCGCGTCACCGCGCCTGGGCCTTTTGACCCAGGCATCGATCATGACCGTGACCGGCGCCGAGACTCGCACCGCTCCGGTTCGGCGCGGCCGCTGGGTGCTGGAGAAGCTGATGTGCCAGTCCCCTCCCCCGCCGCCGGCTGACGCCACGGCACAGATTCAAAAGACGCAGGCCGATACCCGCATGATCTCCCAGCGCCAAAGACTGGCCGAGCATCGGGTCAATCCCAGTTGCGCCGCTTGCCACAACCTCATGGACCCCATCGGACTCGGCCTCGAGAACTATGATGCCATCGGTCGCTATCGAACCCGGGATGAAAGCGGGATGGCAATTGATGCCGCCGGCGCGCTGCCCGACGGCAGAGCGTTCCAGGGGGCGAAAGAACTGTCGAACATGCTCGCCGCTGATTCACGGCTGGGAAGCTGCATGATCAGGCAGCTCGCCACCAATGCCACCGGACGCCTCATGGACGCGGCTGGCGACGAGAATCTGGTTGCCAGCCTGCTGGCCAGCGCGGGCGGCAAGAGCATGACCATGCAAGACGCGCTGCGCGCCGTCGTCCTCAGTGAAGCGTTTCGTCGTCGTACTGCGGAGGCCCCATGAGCATTCAGGAGCGAGTCTTGTGGTTGTCTCGTCGCGCTTTCCTGGGAGGCGCCGGCACCCTGGTGGCACTACCTTTCCTGCAGTCGCTGGCGCCCCGCCGGGCGCGTGCCGCGGGCGCCACCCCGCCCAAACGCTTCCTGTCCTGGTACTGGGCCTGTGGCATTCCCGCCATCGGCGACTGGAAGCCGACGACTTATGGAATGAACTGGCAACCGTCCATGCTGCTGACCCCGCTGGCGCCGATGAAGAACAAAGTCACGGTCTTGAGCGGACTGAAAAACGCCGGTCACGGCCCCGATCACACGTATGGAACCGGGGCGTTTCTGACCGGCAGCGATTTTGCCAACGGCAAGATCAATCAATCCATCGATCAGGTCATCGCCGACAGCATGCAAGCTGCACCCAGCAAGCCGCCCATTCACTCGATGCAGCTTGGCCCGCTGGACACCAACTGCGAGCCGTTTGGAAACTGCGGGTTTCTCCAGAACGTCTCTTTCGGCCCCACGGGAACCCCCATCACCAAAGAGACCGATGCGCAGAACGCCTTCAACCGCCTGTTCATGGGTGCAAGCCCGATGGCGTCGGACCCTGCCATCAAGGCACGGCAGGCGCTGCGCAAGAGCGTTCTGGATGCCGTGAACAAGGACGCCACCAGTCTCAGCGGCCTTCTGGGCAAGGACGACAAGGCACGGTTCGACGAATACCTGACGTCGGTGCGCAAGGTCGAAGACCAGGTCAGCGCGATCGGCGCCGGTGGCGGCGGCACGGCCATGAGCTGCTCCGGGGCCAAGATGCCGAACGGCCTGACCATGACCGCAAAGCCCGTCGGCGATCTGCTGGAGTCCGAGATCAACGCCTTCACGTCGGTGATGGCGCTGGCCTTGCAGTGCGACATGACCCGCGTGATCAGTTTCATGATGACGGCCGGGGGAACGAAGTACGCCCCGATGGGGTACACGGACTATCACCTGGGCATCACCCACCACGGCGTCTCGGACTGGCAGCCGAAATTCCGGACGGTCGTTACCTGGATCGTGACCAAGTTCACTCAGTTCCTGCAACAGCTGGACGCCATCAAGGACGTGGACGGCGTCAGCAGCATCCTCGACAACACGGTGGTGTTTTGCTCAAGCGAAATTTCGGATGGCAACCGTCACAACCACGACGACATGCCGGTCCTGCTGGCGGGCGGCCTGGGGGGCATCATCAAGCCGGGGCAACACATCCAGTTCAGCAAGGGCGAATATTTCGCCGACCTGTTCATGTGGATCGCCAAGAACATGGGCGTGCCACCGATGACTAAGTTCGGCGACACCGGCACAGGGAAGATCGCCAGCCTGGTCTGACAACCGTCCGCTCCGCAGCGAGCGCTCTTACGCGATGATCTCGGGGATCACGCCCGGGAAGGCCGGGTCGCCGAAGTTGTCGACCAGATCGCCGTTCGCCTTGCGGCAGCCGGCGGCGCTGACCACGGTGTTCAGCACCAGGTTGTTGGCAGAGCCCATCGGCAGCACCATGTGAAGGCCGGTCTTCAAGAAGCCAGCGGCGCCGCCGGCCAGAACGTACGGGACGTTGTTGCTGCCGTGGGTGGGCCCGTCATCCAGCGAGTTGGTCCACACGTTCACGCTGGAATCCAGCAGCGTCCCCCCCTGCGGCAGGGTGTACGCGGCCATCTTGTCCAGCAGGCGCTTGAACATGCGGGCGTGGATCTTGTCGATCCCGTGGTGCAGCTGCACGGAGTTGGCGATCAGCGGCCCATTCTGACCGTCCGAGTTGTTGCGGTGGGAGACCGGGTGATAGGCGGGGGCCAGGACGCCGTCCACCGTGTACCGGGTATGATCGTTGGCCCCGCCGATCTGGACCGCGGCGCTGCGGTACAGGTCCGACGCGAAGGCAAAGGCGACCAGATCCATCTGCATCAGGGCTGCGCTTTCGATGAAGGCGTCCTGCTCGTGCTTGCCGTTGATGCTGGTGATGGCCGTGGCGTCCAGCATGGGCCCCAGCACCGTCGTCATGTTCATCTCCATCTCGCGGACGCTGGAGAGATGCAGATCGATGCGATGGTGGTCGTCCATGCTCAGGTCGGTGCGGGCCAGCAGATCCTTCAGTTCGCCGCGGACAAGGTCGTTGACCGACAGATCCTGGGCCGCCAGCTTGGCGACCATGGCCGGATCGGCCTTCATCGCGCCGGTCAGCCCGGTGATGTCCTGATAGACGTTGAACGGGTTGCTCTCGCCGACGCGCGGGTTGCCGCCACCCAGCCCGAACGAGAAGCAGTCGTCACGGAACTGGTTCTTGCGACCCACGTACAGGGTCAACGGCGGCTTGCCCCCGTTCATCATGCGCGAGATGAAAAACTCCGCCGACTCTGACTTTGGATTCTCGCGCGGATAGACCCCGGTCACGGGCGCGCCGGTCATGGCCGCCACCGGCCCGCCGCCGTGCTGGAACGAATGCTTGAAGCTGCTGCCGCGAACGAAGATCAGCTTGCTGGCGTAATCAACCAGCTGGCTGGTGGCCTGGTCGGCGTCGGCCCCCATCATCGCTGCCGCGGTGATGCTGCCCGTGGCCTTTGGCCAGAACATGTCCGTCTCGGGCGGCGCATTGGCCACCACCGCGGTGATGGGCCCGCCACCGGTGCCAAAGTGCGGCCCTTGCACCAGACCGCAGTTTTGCAGCATCCAGGCCGAGTAGATCTTCTTCGTCGGCGGCGGCACCGCGCCGCTGGCCCGTCGCTGAAAGACGTCGAGAGCGGGCAGCCCCACCACCACGCCGCCCATGCCGCGCAGAAACCGGCGCCGGCTGACGGTTCGTTTGTTGACGTGGATGCTCGGGCTCTTGTTCTGGCTTTGGCTTTTCATGTTGTCGATTCCCTCACGGTGCCCGATTCAGGAATTCGTCGGCGGTCACCAGTTTGACCATCAGGTCCTTGGCCGACGGGTAGGCTTTCGATCGCGCGCCCGCCTGCGTGATCAGGCTGGCGTCGGCGTCGTTGGTGTTGTCGATCTTGCGGCCGTACAGGTACTCGGCCAGGTGTCGCGAGTAACAGTCGTTGGCCTGCTGGCTCTGCGACACCGCCTTCATCAGCTCGACGGGGCCGTTGAACGACACCTCCTTGCCGTCCAGGGTGTACTTGGCGCTCGCGTCGATGGGCTGGCCGTTCTCCTGCGTTCGAAACTGCGCGAACCCGTCCAGGTTTTCAAAGGCGAACCCCAGCGGGTTGATCAGCGTCGTGTGGCAGGTGTTGCAAGGCGCGTCCTTGGTCTGATTCTCGACGCGCTTTCGGTTGGTCGAGTTCGGCGCCAGGTCGGCCAGCGGCGGAATGGTGTTCGGCGGCGGAGGAATGTCGGCGCACAATATGTCCTGGGCGATCCGGACGCCGCGCAAGATGATGCTGGGGGTCTGCTGGTCGGCGTAGAAGGACAAGAACCCGGCCTGGGTCAAGATGCCCGCCCGCTGATTGGGATCCAGATTCACCTTCACGAAGGGATCCGGTTGCCCGGCGGCCGGCGCGTTGACCGTCATGCCGTACACCTTGGCCACCTTGCTGTTGGCAAAGGTGTAAGACGCCGAGAGCAGCTCGGCGATGCCTTTGCTTTGCCCGAAGATGACGTCCTTGACGAAAGTCAGAGTCTCGTCTTTCAGCGACGCGTTCAGGTCAGCGGTGAAGGCCGGCGCCTTGGTCGCGTCCTTCATGATCTGATCGTCGTTCTCCAGGTGAAGCAGCTGATAGTGAAAGTCAGAGACCGTGGCCTGCCCGGCGGGCGAGGCGATCAGGCGCTGCGCCTGCGTCAGCGCGTTGTCGCGCGACTGCAGCATCTTGGCCGACGCCGCCGACAAAAGCGCGTCGTCAGGCGTCGAGTTGGTGAGGCTGTACGAAAGGCGGCTGGCGATTTCGTAGTCGCCGAGCGCAATCTTGCCGCCGTTGACCGTGTCGCTGGTCTCGATCCGGTAAAGAAAATTTGGCGACTGGAAGAAGGCCCGCAGGACCATCTCCACGCCGTCGGCGAAGGCGTCTCCCGTGGCCAGCAGGGTGGCGCCCTTTGTGAACAGATCGTTGTAACGGGTGATGTCCGCATCGGTCAGCGGCCGGCGGAACGTGCGCAGCCCAAAATCCCGGATGAACGACTTGGCGCGCGTCGCCGCGTCGGCCGCGGGCGGAGCCACCAGGGCCAGCAACTGGGGATCGCGCGCGACCTTCTTGGCGACGTCCAGGGCCGCCCGCTTGTACCCCGACCATTGGTTCGATTCGATGGTGAGGACGCTGCCGTTGGTGTCGAACGACGTCTGCAGGGGTTCGGTGACGAAGTTGCTGGAATATCCCAGCGGCGCCGACAGATGCAGAAGATCCTTGACGCTGTTCTCCCACTGCTTGCTGTTCAGCCGCACCAGGCGCGACGAAGGCGCCGGCAAACCGACGATGGGCCCGCTGACGTCGCTGGGCTTGCCGCCCGGGGTGCCACCGCTGCCACCGCCGCCGGGTCCGTTTCCTCCGCCGCCGTTGCTGGGTCCGGTTGGACCGCCACCGACGGCGCCAGAGCAACCCACCAAGCCAAAGACGGACGCCGCCGTCAGCGCGACGGCGCCACGGGTTGCCAGTCTGGTCCAGCCATTCGAGGCTTTCATGACGTCCCCTTCATTGCGGTGATCTTCGAAATAGCTTCTTCGGGTCTGTAGGCAACACGAGTACCCACGCAAGAGAGGAACCCCCGCGACGCGAAGGTGGTTCAACACTTGGAACGAAAAAGCCGCAGGAAACACGGCTTCGAATATGCTGCCTGCCAATCGCCGCGCGAGCGTCTATATTGACCCAGCCGCCGACCGATCTCGGGCACCCAAATGGCAGACGACGCGATACTAGAAGCTCGGGGGCTGACGAAAGAGTTCAAGGGCTTCGTGGCCGTCAGCGGCGTCGACCTGCAGGTCCGGCGTGGCACCGTGCACGCGCTGATCGGACCGAACGGCGCAGGCAAGACCACCTGCTTTAACCTGCTGACGCATTTTCTGACCCCGACGCGCGGTCGGATCTTCTTCAAGGGGAAAGAGATCACAGGCCTGCCCCCGGCCGCCATCGCCCGACTGGGGCTGGTGCGGTCGTTTCAGATCTCCGCGGTGTTTCCCCACCTGACGGTGCTGGAGAACGTGCGCCTGGCCCTGCAGCGGCGGCGCGGCCACTCCATGAATTTCTGGCGTTCCGATCGCACGCTGCACGATCTGCACGACCGGGCCCGCGCCCTGCTGGACGCCGTCGGGCTGGCCGGGTTCGAAGATCGGTTCGCCGTCGAGCTGCCGTACGGACGCAAGCGCGCCCTCGAGATCGCCACCACGCTGGCCCTGGAGCCCGAGCTAGTGCTGCTGGACGAGCCGACGGCGGGGATGACCCAGGAGGACGTCGAGCGGATCACCGCCCTCATCAAACGGGCCGCCGCCGATCGAACTGTGCTGATGGTCGAGCACAACCTGTCGGTGGTGTCGGCGCTGTGTCAGCGGGTCACCGTGCTGGCCCGGGGCGAGGTTCTTGCCGAAGGCGACTACGACACCGTGTCGAAGAACCCGGCGGTCATCGAAGCCTATCTGGGTGCCAGCCATGCCTGACGTGCAAGCCAGCGCAACTGCCGGGGCCACGCCAGGGCGCGCCACAGCAGCATCGACGCGGCCCTTGCTGGCCGTTCGAGACCTGCAGGCCTGGTACGGCGAATCGCACATTCTTCACGGCGTCAGCTTTGACGTGGCCGAAGGACAGGTGGTCACCCTCCTCGGCCGCAACGGCGCCGGCAAGACCACCACGCTGAAGGCGCTGATGGGCGCCATCGCCCGGCGCACGGGCTCGATCACCGTCGACGGCGCCGAGACCATTCGCCTGCCCTCGCACCAGGTGGCCCGGCGCGGCCTGGCCTGGTGCCCGGAGGAACGCGGCATCTTCGCCAGCCTCACCGTCGAGGAGAACTTGCTGTTGCCGCCCCAGCTTCGCCCCGGCGGTCTGGACGTCCAGCAGATCTTCACGATGTTTCCCGCCTTGAAAGAACGGCGCCACAGCCCCGGCACCAAGCTGTCCGGCGGCGAACAGCAGATGCTGGCCATCGGCCGCATCCTGCGCACCGGCGCGCGCCTCCTGTTACTCGACGAGCCGACGGAAGGGCTGGCCCCGGTCATCGTCCAGCAGATCGGGCGCACCATCGTCGACCTCAAGGCGCAGGGCTTCACCATCCTGCTGGTCGAACAGAACTTTCACTTTGCGGCCACCGTCGCCGATCGCCACTACGTCATGGAGCACGGAGTTATCGTAGAGACGTTCGCCAGCGCCGAGCTGCACGCGAATCTGGACAAACTGCACCGCTACCTTGGCGTTTGACGACCGATCACGACTCACCCCCAATAGACAAAAGAGAGAGGCGACCCATGCGAACATCGACCACAACTTGGCTGGCGCTGGCTGTTGGCAGCGTGCTGACCGCGGGCAAAGCCCAGGCGGAGATCTCTGACGGCGTCATCAAGATCGGCGTCCTTTCGGACATGTCCAGTCTCTACACCGATCTGGCCGGCGCCGGCTCGGTGGTGGCGGCGAAACTGGCCGTCGAGGATTCCGGCATCGAAAAACGCGGCATCAAAGTGGCCATCGTCTCGGCCGACCACCAGAACAAGGCCGACATCGGGTCGAACATCGCCCGACAGTGGTACGACGTCGACAAGGTCGACGCCATCGTCGACGTGCCCAACAGCGGCGTGGCCCTGGCGGTCAGTCAGATCACCAAGGACAAGGGCAAGGTGCTGCTGGTGTCGGGGGCCGGCACCGCCGATCTGACCGGCAAGGCCTGCACGCCCAACACCATCCACTGGACGTACGACACCTGGATGCTGGCCCACAGCACCGGCGAGGCCATCGTGAAGACCGGTGGCGACACCTGGTTCTTCCTGACCGCCGACTATGCGTTCGGACAGTCGCTGGAAGCGAACACCGAGGCGGTGGTGCTGAAGGACGGCGGCAAGGTGCTGGGCAAGGTGCGCCACCCCCTGAACACCCAGGACTTCAGCTCGTTCCTGCTGCAGGCGCAGGCGTCCAAGGCGAAGATCATCGGCCTGGCCAATGCCGGCGGCGACACCGTCAACGCCATCAAGCAGGCCTCCGAGTTCGGCATCAGCAAGGGCGGCCAAAGCCTGGCAGGCCTCCTGGTGTTCATCACCGACGTGCACGCGCTGGGACTGCCCACCGCGCAGGGCCTGATCTTGAGCAGCACGTTCTACTGGGACACCAACGCGGAGACCCGCGCCTTCGCCAAGAAGTTCGCCGCCCAGAACAAGGGGATTCACCCGACCATGGTTCACGCCGGCGTCTACTCGGCGGTCCGGCATTACCTGAAGGCCATCGAAGCCCTGAAGAGCGATGACGGCACCAAGGTGGTGGCCAAGATGAAAGCCACGCCCACCGACGACGCCCTGTTCGGCAAAGGGACGATTCGCGCCGACGGACGCAAGATTCACCCCGTCTATCTCTACGAGGTGAAGAAGCCGGCCGAGTCGAAGCACCCGTGGGACTATTACAAGCTGCGCGCCACCATCCCGGCCGATCAGGCCTTCCGTCCGGTGGCGCTGGGCGCCTGTCCGCTGGTGAAATAAATCAGCGCCGCAGCGGGGGTCCCCTCGCCGCCTGCTGCGGCTTCGCATACAGTTCGCCCCTTCGTGAGCAACCGATCGACCGACCGACCTTTCGGACCTTGGGCCGAGCTCTGACGTGCAAGCGCTCTTCGGCCAGCTGCTGATCGGCCTCATCAACGGCGCCTTCTACGCGATGCTGTCGCTGGGGCTGGCGGTGATCTTCGGCCTGCTGAACATCATCAACTTCGCCCACGGCGCCCAGTACATGCTGGGCGCCTTCGGGGCCTGGTTCCTGCTGGAGCACCTCGGGCTGGGTTACTGGTGGGCGCTGTTGCTGGTCCCGCTGGCTGTGGCCGCCACCGGCATGGTCATCCAGCGCCTGATGCTGTCGCGCCTGGCCAACCTGGATCACCTCTACGGTCTTCTGCTGACCTTCGGCATCGCCCTGGTGCTGCAGGGGCTCTTCACCAACCTCTTTGGCAGCTCTGGCCTGCCCTATCGTTTGCCGCCGATGTTCGCCGGCGCGTTCGACCTGGGTTTCATGTTCCTGCCCCGCTATCGCCTGTGGGTGATCGTCCTGTCGGCGGTGATCTGCGGCGGAACCTGGTTCGTCATCGAACGCACCAAGCTGGGCTCCTATCTGCGTGCGGCGACGGAGAACCCCACGCTGGTGCAGGCCTTCGGGATCAACGTGCCGTCGATGATCACGCTGACCTATGGCTTTGGCGTGGGCCTGGCCGCGCTGGCCGGCGTGATGGCGGCGCCCATCTACCAGGTCAGCCCGCTGATGGGAGCGAACCTGATCATCGTCGTGTTCGCCGTGGTGGTCATCGGCGGCATGGGCTCGATCGGCGGTTCCATCTTGACCGGGTTCGGCCTGGGCATCATCGAAGGGCTGACCAAATATTTTTACGCCGAAGCGTCGAACACGGTGATCTTCGTGGTGATGGTGGCCGTCCTGCTGATCAAGCCGCGCGGCCTGTTCGGGCGAGAGCGATAAGCGATGGCCGCCGAGACACCGGGACGCGCGCCTCGATTTCCGTCCGTCACCGTCGGCATGGTGGCGCTGACCGCCGTCCTGCTGATCGCGCCGGCGCTGGGAGTCTACCCGGTGTTCTTGATGAAGGCGCTGTGCCTGGCCCTCTTCGCCTGCGCCTTCAACCTGCTGCTGGGATTTTCTGGCCTGCTCTCCTTCGGGCACGCCATGTTTCTGGGCACCGCCGGCTACGTGTCGGCGCACGCCGCCAAGGAGTGGGGATTTCCACCCGAGGCCGCGATCCTGGCCGGCACCGCAGCGGCGACGGCGCTGGGCGCGGTGACCGGCGCGCTGGCGATTCGCCGGCAAGGGATCTATTTCGCCATGATCACGCTGGCCCTGGCCCAGATGGCCTACTTCTTTTACCTGCAGGCCCCGTTCGCGCACGGTGAAGACGGCATCCAGTCGGTCCCGCGGGGCCGTCTGTTCGGCCTGCTGGATCTAGAGAACCCGTGGATCATGTACGGCGTGGTCCTGGTGATCTTCCTGGCCGCGTTCTGGTTCATCTATCGCATCATTCATTCGCCGTTTGGCCAGGTGCTGAAAGGCATCCGCGAAAACGAGCCCCGGGCCATCTCTCTCGGCTACGACGTCGACCGTTACAAGTTGATCTCGTTCGTGCTGTCGGCGGGGCTGGCCGGCCTGGCCGGCGCCACGAAGGCGATCGTCTTTCAGCTGGCGTCGCTGACCGACGTGCACTGGACGACGTCGGGCGAGGTGGTGCTGATGACCCTGCTGGGCGGGATGGGCACCGTGTTCGGCCCCGTGGTGGGCGCCTTCGTGATCGCCGCCATCGAAAATTACCTCTCCGGGCTGGGGCAATGGGTCGCGGTCATCACCGGCACCATCTTCATCGTCTGCGTGCTGGCCTTCCGGCGCGGCATCGTCGGCGAGCTGCAAGCCTGGTGGTCGTCGCGACGGCAGCGGCGCAAGCGCCAGCCGTGATCGCCGGGCCCTTCCCGAGACCATGATCTTGGCGAAACCAAAACAATTGCCTGCCCTTCCGGTCTGCTGCGTCTATCTCGACGGCCAGACTTTATGCGAACCCCTCATGCGTTATTCCTGATTGTTGTCTTCACCGTTGCCACGTCGTCGGTCGCCTGTTCCGGCGGCGGAGGCAGCTCGAGTGGTCCGGGCTCCGGCGGCAGCTCGGGCGGCGGAACCGGTGGCTCCGGATCAGGTGGTTCCCCCGTCGGTACGGGCGGCCAGACTGACGCAGGTCCTGGCGCCAGCGGCGGCGCCGGTGGCGCGGTCGCCGTGGATGCTCCGGGCGGTGACGACGCGCCCGCGGCCGGCGATGCGGATGCGGTCCTGGACAGCAAGCTCGACGCGCCTGCCGCCAGCATGACCTGGACCGGGACCTGGGCCTCGTCGCCTCAGGGGTGCAGCGGCGGTTTCAACAACCAGACCATGCGCGAGATCGTGCACACCAGCATCGGCGGCACCGCCGCGCGCGTCCGCATCTCCAACACGTTCAGCAGCGGGCCGCTACAGATCAGAGACGTGCACCTGGCCCAGCGAACCACCGGATCGTCGATCGATGCGGCCACGGACAAGGCCTTGATGTTCGCCGGCAAGCCGGACGTCACCATCCCGGCCGGCATGTACGCGGTCAGCGACGGCGCGGATTTCATGGTCAAGCCGCTGTCCGACGTGGCGGTCAGCTTCTTTGTTGTCTCGAACAACGGCGCCACCTGCCACCAATCAGGTTTCCAGACCAACTACGCCGTGGGCGGCAACATGGTGTCGGCCGCCACGCTGAACGGCGCGCAAAACAACGGCAGCTATTTCTTCCTGTCGAACCTCGACGTCATGAATCCCGACGCTGAAGGCGCCGTCGTGACCCTGGGCGCGTCGATCACCGATGGCTACATCGCGCCGTCCGACGCCAACCGCCGCTGGCCAAACGATCTGGCTGTCCGGTTGGTGGCCGGCAACCGCGTCATCGGCGTGCTGAATCAAGGCATCAGCGGCGACGGCGTGGCCAACGCGGTCAGCCGCTTCGATCGAGATGTGCTTTCACAGCCCAACGTAAAATGGGTGATCTTTTCGGACAATCCCATCAACGACCTCGGCAACTTCAACCCCTCGGCGCAATCCGAGATCGACAAGATGAAGGGGATGGTGGCCAAGGCGCACGACAAA
>JAXDMH010000393.1:0-6459 GCA_034666225.1 Myxococcales bacterium | reverse complement strand
CGCGGCCGGCTGGTCCAGGGCGAAGGTTAGCTCTCCGTGACCGGCCAGCTTGGGCACGGCGGCGCTCCCGGACAGCGCTTGCAGCGCCCGTCCCGTGAGGCTGAGGTCAGCCACCGTCAGCCAGCCGTCGATCCATGGCGCGCTCGACGACGGGCCTGTGTTGTCGCCTTTGCCGTCGCCGTCGCGCTCGCGCGTCCTGGCGGCCAGTTCGAGGCCCGGCATGGCCAGCAGCGCGTTCAACGTGGGGGGCGCGCTGGGGTGGGCGGTGGCGTCGATGCCGAACGGTCCCCATTGCTGCCCCGCCAGCGCTTGCCGGGGAATGGCCAGCGCAATCACCGCATCGGCGTTGGCCAGTTGGTGCGCGTCGACCGTGCCGTGCGCCCGGATGCTGCCGCCCAGAAGCGCGCCGTCGCCATCGAAACGATAGACGTCGCCGTGCGCGCTGGCAGCAAGAGCCAGCCGCAGCGGATGACCGGGCACAAGCTGGTTGTCGCCGTCCAGCTTCAGTGTGAGATCCAGGGCGCCGTTACCCGTCGCATAGCGAAGGCTCACCGTCAGGTGCAACTCCGAGAAATGCACCTTGGTGTCGCGACTATCAGCCTGCGCGGTGGCCAGCGCCAGCTCGCCGTCCGTCAGAGCGAAGCGGTCCAATCGAATGACCCAGCCTTCCTTCGTGGTCCTGGGCGACGGCGCGGTCGGCTTTTTCTTCGTCGGTTTCTGGGGCGCGATGGCCCGTGACAGGTTCAATCCTTGCTCGCCGGAGATCAGGTCGAGGACTGGGTTCTCGATCTCCACCGCGGTCAGCCGGATCTCCTTGTGCAGCACGCGGCCCAGCGAGAGGTCGACCTCGGTGCGCGCGATCTGGGCCACCATCTGCCCCTCGGGATCACGCAACGCCACGCCCCAGACCACCAGCCGATTGCCGCCGAAGGAGACCCGCTTGATCTCCAGGTTTCCTTGAATCTGCGCGTTGACCCGCGAAACGACCTGGCGGCGCAAACGCTCGCCGCCCCAGTCGGTGCGCAACGCCAGCAGCGTTCCACCCACCGCGACGGCTACCAGGGCGACCAGCGCCCCGACCACGCCAGCGGCAATCAACGCCGCCCGCTGGGCCAGCGAGCGGCGTCTATTTTTCGGTAGGTTGAGGTTCATTCCCTATCCCGCAGAAGCGGGACTAGACAATGCGACGGCGGCCAGAGGCTGCCCGGTAGATGGCCAGCACCAGGACCGCGCCGATGACGGAGGCGATGATTCCCGGGCCCGCGTCACCGGCGTGATAGATGCCCAGCGCCCGCCCCAGGAAACCGGCGATCACGGAGCCGGCGATGCCCAGCAACATGGTGATGATGATGCCCCCGGGATCTCTGCCGGGCATCAGCAGCTTGGCAATGGCGCCCACGACCAGACCAACGATTAGCGACCAGATGATGTGCATGGAAATACTCCTTGTGAGTTAGACAGACCCAGCGCCGAGCGGGAGGAACCCCTGGTCCCGGCCAACAATCCGCAGCGGCTTCCCGCGGCGACGCTTTCTGGCGTCTGCGGATAAGTATGTTGTGGGTCCGATTCTGACGATGACAATCTCCCCCCGTCATTGTTCGCGCAGGACTGGCGCTGCCGCGGGGCGGCTGCTGTGTCATCATGGCGGCCGTGAAAAAGGCCGTTCAGCCCAAAAAGAAACCGACGGCGCCCAAGCTATTTGGCCCGCGCGCCGATCTGGGGGCGCCAGTCGATGGTTTTTTTGCCAAGCAACCGCCGCATCTGCGCCCGATCCTGGATCAGCTGCGCCAGCTGGCCGAGGCCGCCGCTCCCGAGGCAACGGCGTCCATAAAATGGGGCATGCCGTTCTATTCGATCGGCAAAGCGACGATGTGCGCGATGGCCGGATTCAAGGCCCACGTGAATCTGATCTTGCCCGGCCCGCCCGGAACGTATGCCGATCCCGAGGGGCTGCTGGAAGGCGAGGGCAAGACCGGGCAACACCTGAAGCTGCGTTCCGTCGACGAATTGCCGCGCGCGGCGGTCAAGCGCTGGCTGGCCACCGCGGCGGCGCGCGCTCGCAAGGGATAAGCGAGCGCTTGATCAGGGATAGACGTACAGCTCGTCGATGGCCCACCAGATACCGCCGCCCAGCTGCAGGCGTTTGTTCAGCGTCAGGCGCACGCAGCGCGCGGTGGCCGGCGTCGTCAGCTCGATCACGAAGGGCATGTTGCAGGTGGCGTTTCCCGAGCAGCCCGGCTGCGGTTCGTTGCCGCTGCCGACGGCGGGACCGAAGGTCTGGCAGTCGAGTGACACCGAGGCGTCGAGGCCTCCCGGATAGTCGCGCGAATCCGGGCCACCGACCCCGTTCATGCCGCCCGCCCAGAAGAGGATCTTCTTGAACACGTGCGGCTGTTGCAAGTCGAAGGTGAACTGGTCGCCGACGGTCTGCGCGGGCGACGTGGTGTCGCCGGTGGACCAGCGCGTGGCAAAGTTGCCGTCGAACGCGTTGGCGTACTTCAGATCCTGGCCCATCGCTTTCTGACCGGTGGGGAAGGGCGGCATCGATTGGGCTGTCCACCCGGTGCGGCTGTACGCGCCGCCGTCGGGCGTTCCATTGACGGCGTCGACGGACGCCGCCGTATCATTGGACGAGTCGCCCGCCGTGTCTGTCGCACTGTCAGCGCCGGCGTCCACATTGGCGCCGCCCGTGCCTGCGGTGACGCCGCCGGTGCCCGTGCCGCCGCTACCGGCGTTGGCGCCGCCCGTGCCAGCGCCGCCGGTGCCGCTGCCGCCGGTGCCGGCCGTCTGGCCGCCTTTTCCGCCGGTGCCGCCCTGGCCGGCCGGGCTGTCGCTGCTCGAGCAGGAGGTCCCCAGGCTCAATCCGAGGATCGCGGTCGCGACCAATGCCAAGCTGAGATTCTTCATTTTCAGGTTAGACGCATCTTCCCCCGATCGCAGGCAGATCGCAGGCAAAAACCCCAATTCACTGGACCGACCAATTTTTCCGCTTTGTCTCAGCGGCGCAATCGCCTACACCTTTTGAGACCATGCAAACCTGGATGTCGTTCGGTTTGGGAGCCGCCGCGTTGCTCGTTGTGGGCTGTGGCGCCGCTCCGCAAGGTGATCCCGGCGCGGGCGGCGGCAGCGGGGCGCCCGGCAATGGCGGTGGCGGTTCAGCGTCGACGGGCGGCAGCCCGCAAGGCGGGGGCGGCACCCACCCGTCAGGATCGGGCGGCGCCAGTCAGGGAAATGGATTCGACGATGGCAAGCTGTTCCAGGACGCCGGGCCGGTGACCGCGCCGCCGGCCGAGGACGCCGGAACGGGACCAGCCGATGCCGGACCCAAACCCGAGGCGGGAGGGCCGCCGGCCGACGGCACAACAGCGACGGCCAAGGTTGGCTCGCTTGGTCTGGACGCCGTCTTCACCCAGAAGGGCGCCGACGTGATCTTGGTCGTCACGGCGACGAAATGTCCGGCCGGCAGTCACGCCTTTCGCATTCACGAGGGCTTTGCTTGTGACGATCCCACCAACAAACCCGTGTGGGGCGGCAAACGGGGAGACGGCATCAGCCCGCTGGTCTGCGGCGCCGATCAGAAAGGGACGTTCACCTATACCCGCTCCGGCGCCGATCCCACGCTCAAATGGACCATCGGCGATCAGAGCCTGACGACCGACGTGACGCTGCACCCGATCTTCGTCGATAACAGCTGCGGCACGTTCTTCTAGCGTGGGGGGCCGCGAACGGCCCCCCACGTACCCCCCACGGATCTTGCTGAGCGAGCCGCGCGGGCGAAGCCCGCACTCCCGTCAATAAACCCGCTCGCGATGCTCGCTCTGGCGCTTCGAAGAAAACGGAAGGGCAAGTTGTTCTTCCACGGCCGGAGTTCCCGGGCGCACGACGAAATCTATTCAGGCGGTCCAACCCGTGCGATGATCTTGCGGCAATTAACTTTCATTGGGGGGCACTCATGGTCTGTGGAATCAAGACGTCGGGGATCTTTGTGGCGCTGTTGGCGGTCGTGGGTTGCGGCAGCAGCAACGGCGGCGGTGGTGGCGGGGGTTCGTTCAACACCTCTGTCAGCGGTAACAAGTCGCTCTCTTCGCTGAGCGACGCCGACAAGGCGCAGCTGTGCAAGGACGTCGACACTTTCTTGAAGACGCCGGCTGTCGTTACGTCACAGTGCAAGCTGGCTGGCTTTCTGGCCGCCGCGCTGGTCGCCGGGTTCGATGACAACGCCACGGACGCCATGCTGAAGACCACCTGTTCACAGGCCATCACCTCGTGCACGTCTGGTGGCGGGGACGCCAGCAGCGGCGACAGCATGAACATGTGCACAACCGACAAATTTCCGTCCACCTGCACCGCCACCGTCGCCGAACTGTCGGCGTGCATCCAGGATTTTCCGAAGGTGTCGGACAAAATTCCGGACTGCAACTCGATCACCCGCGCCTCGCTCAGCGCCGACGGCGGCGGTGGCCCCACCGGGATGCCCAGCACCACCGCGTGCGACACCCTGTCCACCAAATGTCCGGGGATCTTCGACCAGCAAAACTGAAACCGGCGGACGGTCAGACCAGGCTTGACCAGGACGATGAGTGCCATCACTCCCATGACCGCCCTGGCCAGCGGTGTCGCCGAGCGAAAACCACCTCCTTCGGTGGGACGCGGCCGCGGCTGGTCGGTCGGCGCCGCGGGAGGCGCATAGGGGTTGACGGCGACGCTGACAGTGTCGGTTGTCGACATCTTTTGAAACCCGCCGCCACTCTGGAACACCACGGACGGTTCTGACCATGCCCCCCCTTGGCACCGCGAGCGGGCGGCGTAGATTGTCGCAATGTCGATCCAAAAGTCGTCGAAAGGTGACCACCCATCGGGGTTGACCCCGGCGCAGCTGGAGCAGCTTCGCGCCGCCCTGGTTCAGGCCCGCGCTGAATCCGCCGCGCTGCTGAGGGAGGAAGAGGCGACGGCGCGGTCGGCGGAACCTCTGACGGAGCCGATGGATGCCGCGGAGCTGACGCGCGAACAGGGCGACGCCGCCTTGCTGGCCGATCGGGCGCGGGCGCGCCTGCGCGACATCGTCGCCGCGCTGGAGAAACTGGAAACCGATCCGGGCCGTTATGGCATCAGCGAACGGTCGGGAGAGCCGATCGGCTTCGATCGCCTGAAGGCCGTCCCCTGGGCGCGGCTGGCCATCGACGAACAATAGCCAGCGCCTGGCGCCGCGCGTCTTTCTCGCGGGGGGCGGCCGGCGGATCCTGGTTGAATCGAACTTCGTCTGCGCTCATTGTGGCGGGACCATGAAAGATCGCATCGAAGTGATCGCTGACCTCCTCATGAGCGCCGCCTACGCCGACGGACGATTGGTCGGCGAAGAGAAGCTGGCCATCGCCAGGCTGCTCCGTGACATTCTGGGCGTGGCCAAGCTACCCATGGATCTGGAGTTTCGCCTCCAGGAGTTCTCCAACGACACGTTCGACATCGAGAAGGCGGCCGCCGAGTTCGTCGTCGAGCCGCCTGGGACCAAACGTGCGCTGTTACAGCTGGTGGCGGCCGTGCACGCCTCCGACGCGGAACATGACTTTGACGAAGATGCCCACCTGCGCCGCGTGGCCGGCGCGATTGGCCTCCCCGAGAAAGATTACGCCGATATGGTGATCGACATTCTCGAGGAGGCTGACCTGGCCGAGGATCTGGCCATGGTTCGCGGCGCCAGGGTCTAGGGCGCGGTTAGGGAGCGGGGCCAGGGGCAGCGCCCGCCGCGCCGGCGCCGCCGCCTGCAGGCGCTCCCGCCGCCGGAGCATTGAACATGCAGGCGGCCTGGCTGCACGGCAAAGCCGCCGTGTCCGGGCTGCAGTTTTCTTGTCCGGCACCGTTGGTTCCACCAGCAGGCGCGCCGCCGTTGCTGTTGCCGTCCATGGGCTTGGTGCCGGGCACCGGCGGATCGCCGGCGCTGCCACCGTTAGAGGGAGGCGGCATGGCGCCTCCATTCATCCCTCCGGGCGTCGGCGTCGGTTCTGCTGACGGGGCGCCGCCACAATTTGGAGAGAGGGTAGGCGTGGGAATGGACGGATCAGACGGGCGGCTGACGGCGCACTCGTCGATGAGGCCCGGGTTCTTCTCGCAGACGTACTTCGACAGTTGCGGCGATGCGGTCAGGGAGATGGCGATCTCCGTCGACAGGGGCACCAGCTGCCAGGCCGCCGACGAAAGCGGCACCACCGGGGCAGCCGCTTGCCAGCCCGGCTCCTGTAGCAGATTGAACCCGCGCTGCAGGGTCACGCCGGAAAAGTAGCCCGTCGTGTTCACCGGGGGCGGCGTTCCTTCGACGTAAAGCAGGGTGAGGCCAGTCGGAACGCCCAGCACGCGGTCAATGGTGCTCTTGCTGTCGACGGTCAGCAGGTCCAGCTTGCCGTTGCCATTGGTGTCCTCGTACACGACCAGCGTTCCGGCCGCCATGCGCAGGTTCGGGTCAAT
>JAXDMH010000392.1:0-7280 GCA_034666225.1 Myxococcales bacterium | reverse complement strand
CTGCCAATGAATCATCCGATGCGCGATTAGTGTAGCCGCCGATCGACCGAATGCCCGCGTTTTTGGCCGGACGAAGTTTTTTCTTCGATCTGCCGAAAGATCCAGCAGGCCATCGCGCACAGGACTTTTACTACTCGTTGAAGAGCAGGGGCGTCCGCCCCGGTCTGATTCGCGGGCGGCCTGGCGCTTTTAATCGGCCTTCCGGCTGACCAACACTCGTGCGTTCGCGTGCGACCGGGTCCGTCGACGCTGCCACACCCCTGCCTTACGCGCGTCCGGTTCAGTGTCGTGCGTGCTCACCGACAACAACCCACCACAAAGGAGCCGATGCATGCGTGAAGGGAACACAAGACGGAATGTAGGGTCGTATCTGGCCATCGCGAGTCTCGGATCAGTTTTATTCGGTGTGGCCTGCGCGGGAGAGTCCTTCACCGGCGATCCTTCGTCGTTGCCGTCGACGGACCCCAGCGGAGCTGCCAGCGGCACGGCCGGCGGCGAGGCGCCCGGCGCCGGTAGCAGTACAGCCGGCGCACCGACGGGCGACATCCCTCCTTCTAGCGACGGCACGACAGGTTCCATGACCCCGAACGCGACCACGACCACGCCGACGATGACGACGGACCCCCCAACATCCACGAGCCCCACCACCCCCGCGGCGCCCAACAGCACCGGCGCGCCGCCGCCCGGCGGCAGTTTCGCCAATGGCGTGCGCGTCCATCTACAAAGGACGTTCGCCGCGCCTTCCGTGATTTCTTTCGGCCTGCCGGTGCCCAGCGGCGCCGTCAGCGACGCAGCGACGGTCCGTGTGACCGCGGGCGGCGTCGCGGTCGCCGCCAACGTCAAAGAGATCCTGGCCGCGCACGACGCCAGCGGAAAACGCGTGGGCGTGCGCTCGCTGCTGGTGCAGCTGCCCGCCACCGTCCTGTCCGGCGACAGCGGCGACGTCGACGTCGCCTGGCGGGGTCAAGGCGCCGCGCCCGGCACGCAGATGGCCAGCTTTACCAGCGACAGCGTCAGCGCCGCGTCGTCCGATACGGTGTCGACCGCGGTGCGAACGATCGCCACCAATGGCGGCGTGACCAACCTGGTGGAATCCCCGCCCGTCCAGCGAGCGCTGTTCACCGGCCGCGAGCCGCGCGTGCTGGCCACCTATCCCGACGGATATCTGGCTGCCACGGCGCTGCTGGGAAATCAGGCCACGGAGAGCAGCCTGGCCGCGGGCGCCATGAACGGGCTGTCGTTCTTCTCGGACTATCTGCGCAAGTTCGGCGTGGCCGGCATGAACGCCGACACCTACGCCCTCAATCCCGACGCCGTGGCCGACCCGGTGGCCAACCCCGAAGGCTGGCTCTACGATCGCTGCGCGACGTTCCTGACGTTCTACACGCACACCCAGGACGCCCGCTTCCTGCGCGAGGCGTACCGGTCGTGCTCGTATTACGCCAGCAAGATCTCGCTCGGCGGCGCCAACATCGGAATCTTCACCGGCAAGAGCGAGCCCGACACCAAGTACTCGCACCTGCGGGGCCTGTACGCGTACTACGCGCTGACCGGCGACGAAGGCGCGCTGGCAGCCGGGACCGCCATCGCCAACATGTGGATCGCCGACACGCTGTTCGTCGGTCCCTACCGGGCCGGACACACTCGCGGCGCCGACAAGCTGTGGACCGAACGATTGCTGGGCACCAGCCTGGAGGGCCTGTACTACGGTCACCGTCTGACCGGCGACGCCACCTTCTTGCAGGCGTTCAAGGAGATGTTCGACACGGCCTATCGCCACATCACCGGCGACGCCGCCACCCTGGCCGGCATCAACCCCGGCGTCGGTCCGTTCCCGGCGCAGTCCTGCTTCATCCATTCGTCGCTGCAGCACGGGGAGGGCAACGCCGATCAGCCCTGGTGCTCGACCTGGATGAGCGACCTGCTGGTCGATCCGCTGGTGCAGTATCAGAACCAGACCGGCGACGCGCGCGTCGACGAGGTCTTCGTGCGGCTGGTTCGCTATCTGCGCGACGTCGGTTCGCAGTACATGCGCAGCGACGTGGAAGGCGACAGCTTCCTGCAGCCCAAATCCTGTTACGACCCCAGCCTTGGCGTCGACACGCGGCGGCTGGTTCCGCTTTATGGTTCGGGCCTGGACGCTGCCGGCGTCCGTCAGAACTATGGGCAGTACGACGATTTCCAGCACTGCTCGGACGCCACCGCGCTGACCTCCGCCGGCATTCGCGGACTGGTTCGGCAGGGCAAGTTCAACAGCACGCCGATCGGCCCGTTCGCCACCGAAGGCGATTCGTTCCTGGCCTTGCACCACGAGTTCGCCGCCTGCGCCCGCCAGACCTTCGAGTATGACAGCCGCCCGCGCCGCGATCCCGCGGTCTGGTCCAGCGCGGACCTGGCCGGCGGCGCTGCCGATCCAGCCGGGTTCATCGCCCGCAACCTGATCGGCTATCCCCGCTATCCGTCGGCGCCGCAGCGAATGCTGTCCTGGTGGTTCAACAGCTCGATGCTGCAGTTCGGCCTGCTGTCCGACGCGGGCGTGAAGATCCCCGTGCTGCAGCCCGGCCGCATCCAACCCGCCGGCTGCAAGTAGTCAGGTTCTCCGCCGGTAGAGCCGCCACCAGATCCGGGCCCGGGCGGCTGCGCTCAGGCCCAGCGCCATTTCACAGGCGCGGAGCAGCGCCGCCAGACGATCGACGGTCGGCATACCGCCGCCGGGCATCGACAGCCAACGGGTCGGGCGCAGCGTCTGGCCGCTGGCGTTCCGGTTCATTGACCGGCGCCAGGCTGACGGCGGTCGCTCGAGGCGCAGCCACTCTGGCCAGCGACTGCCACGGCCATTCCCAGGACCGCCATCGCGGCCCACCGACAGACTGCCTGATTCATATCGCGGTGAATGTCTCGCCGCCGTCTGACCTTACAGTTTTTCAAGGCGTTCTGACCGAACATCGCCACCCTGGCCGCGCCCGTCAGAAATCTGCCAAGATGCCCGCCGATGGCCGAACCACAACCACCGCGCACCGGCGCCGAGAGCGTTCTCACCGTGTTTGTGGCCCTGGCGGCGAACGTGGGGATCGCGGTGGCCAAGCTGTTCGCCGCGGTCATGTCACGGTCCAGCGCCATGCTGGCCGAGGCCTTTCATTCACTGGCGGACTCTGGCAACGAGGTCTTGCTGCTGGTGGCGCAAAGGCGCAGCGAGCGTCCCGCTGATCACGAGCACCCGCTGGGTCACGGTCGAGAAGCCTATTTCTGGTCGCTGATCGCGTCGCTGGCCGTGTTTGTCACCGGGGCCTTGCTGGCGTTGCACCAGGGCATCGCGCAGCTGGTTCATCCGACGGAGGCGACCTCGTTCGCCGTGGCGTATGCCGTCCTGGCGGTCTCGCTGGTGCTGGAGTCGTTGTCCCTGCGCCGCGCCTATCGCCAGCTGCGCCAGGAGGCCAGCGAGCTGAGCCGCGAATTCATCGAGCACTTCGATCTCAGCTCTGATCCCATCGCGCGCGCCGTCTTCGCCGAGGACGCGGCCGCCGTGATCGGCAACGTGGTCGCGGCGATCGGGCTGGCCCTGCACCAGCTGACCGGCTCGGCCATTCCCGACGGCATTGCCGCGATCGTTATCGGCCTGGTCCTTGGGTACGTGGCGCTGCTGCTGGCCCGGCGCAACGGTGACTTCCTGGTGGGCCGGCGCGCCCCGGCGACCATTCACCGGCGCGTCGAGACCGTCATCGCGTCGCAGCCCGGCATCCGCGCGGTGAACGACCTGGTGGTCACGTTCCTGGGACCGCGCCGCCTGTGGGTCATCGCCCGCATCGACGTCAACGACGAGCTCACCGGCGCCGCCGTCAAGACCCTGATCCGCAAGACGCAGCAGCTTCTCAGCGACGAATCGCGTTTCATCGCACGCATCGACCTGGTCCCGGCGCCGTGAAACGTCGGTGCTAAAGTTCCGGCTGCCGTGGAATACCAGTACAAACAGCTCTCCGCGTCTGACCTGCCGCTGATGAAGGCTCTGCTCGCGGTCTTTGGCGTGGCGTTTGGCGAACCCCAGACCTACCAGGGCGCCGTGCCCACGGACGCGTACCTTCAGACGTTGCTGGGCAAGCCGCATTTCATCGCGCTGGCGGCGACAGCCGGAGACGACGTGGTGGGCGGCCTGGCGGCGTACGAGCTGGAGAAGTTCGAACAGGCCCGCAGCGAGGTCTATATCTATGACCTCGCTGTGCAGGAGGATCACCGCCGAAAGGGTGTGGCCACCGGCCTCATCCGCGCTCTCGGCCGCATCGCCCAGCAGCGCGGCGCCTATGTCATGTTCGTGCAGGCGGATCCCGGCGATGACCCGGCCATCCGTTTGTATGAATCACTGGGGACACGTGAAGACGTGCACCACTTTGACATCCTGCCCGGCAAATAGCCTGGCCAGGGCGATCAGTGGACGTCGACGGAGGTGTGCTGCGAGGCGAAGATCGGGAACCCGATGGCCATCAGGATCGCACCGGTCAGCAAGAGATAGCCGCCAAAGTTGGTGAAGATGCTTCCGGCGCCCGTATCGTGAAGCTCGCTGTCATTGTTGATGGAGCGGCCAAGGAGGTAATAAAGACCGCCGTATCCAGCGGCGACCACGCCGCCGATGCCGACGCCAAAGCCGACCCATTTCTTGACCACGGATCCGGTCTGCGCGTTCACGGTCACGACGCGGCTTTCGCGGGGAAGCTGGAACTGCGGTGACGGGATCACCGAGCCCCCTCCCACACGGTAGAACCCGCCTGGATCCAGTTGCTGCCCGCACGGCGCAAGACAGACGTCCCTCCACCGGGCGAGCTGCATTTGCTGCAGTCGTGCCCTGGGATTGTCATTGACGAAGGTGACCAGCGGCCCTGACAGCGTCAGATTCGGCGGGGGATAGCCCGGCGGCGGATAGGGATAGGGTCCGTATGGCGGCGGCCACTGCGCGGGTGCCGGCGGTGGTGGTGGTGGTGTCTGGGCACGAGAGACGGGGGCGACTGTCATCTGCGCGGCGACAATCAACAAAAGAGAAAGACCGATGGGACGTTTTTTCATCGCGGCTCCAAGGGCCGGGAACGTAGCAACGAACGAGCAAATCGGTAAAGACCCCTCGATCGGTTCGGCTCACCAGGCGGTCATCGGGCCCAGGTTGTGAACCCGGGTGAATCCGTGCTGGCGCAACACCTGGGCGGCCTGTGCGCTGCGATGGCCGCTGCGACAGTAGACCACCACGTCAGTGTCGGGCGGGCCGACTTCAGCAAGCCGCCGGTCGATCTCCAGGACGGGAATGTTCAGCGCGCCTGGCAGGTGCCCGCGACCGAACTCCGCGGGTGAGCGGACGTCGAGGAGCCGCGCGCCGCTCGTCACCAGCTTGCGCGCCTCGACGCCCTGGATCTCGCGACCGCGGCCGAAGACCAGATAGCCCGCCACCGCAATAACGACCAGCGTTCCGACGATGATCAGACCCATGCGTCCCATGCGCATTCATTCACCGGTTCGCCCGCCGTGGCGAGCGAAAAGTGGGCTAGTCTCACTGCCTGATGCTTCGTCGGCTGATGCGTTTTTTCGGCTTCCTGTTCGCCGGCCTCGTCGTCCTTGGGGCCGTGATCGTGGTGCTGGCGTGGCTGTCGACGGGGCACTTCGCCGCCTTCGGGGGCAAGCCGGATCCGGCGCAGCTGCGCGCCTCGCCGGAGTTTGTGGACGGACGTTTTCAGAACCCCGAACCGACGGCGCTGATGTCGGGCAGCCGGTGGTTCTGGGCGCTGAAAGAGTGGCTGTTCGGTGGGCAGATGCGCACGCCCAGCTGCCCGCTGCCGATGGTGACCGACGCGGCGGCGCGCCTGGCCGTCCCGCCCGCCTCGGGGTTGCGCGTGACCTGGCTGGGGCATTCGACGACGCTGATCGAGATCGACGGTCAGGTCTTGCTGACCGACCCCATCTGGGGCGAGCGGGCATCGCCCTCGACGTGGGTCGGGCCAAAGCGGTTTCATCCGCCGCCGCTGGCGCTGTCGGCGCTTCCGCACCTGGACGCGGTTGTCGTCTCGCACGAGCACTATGATCACCTGGACCAGATGACGGTGGTGGCGCTGGCGGCGCGCGGCGTGCCGTTCCACGTTCCGCTGGGGATCGGCGCGCACCTGGCCGCCTGGGGCGTGCCGGCCGCGCAGATCGTCGAGCACGACTGGTGGCAGGGCAGGGCGCTGCCCGGCGGCGTGCGCGTCGTCTCGACGCCGTCGCGGCACTTCAACGGGCGGCTGCCCGGGCGCACCGGGGCGCTGTGGACGTCGTGGTCGATCGTGGGGCCGCGGCACCGCGTCTTCTTCAGCGGCGACACCGGGCCCAGCGAAAGCCTGCGCGAGATCGCGCGCCGCGAGGGACCGTTCGACGTCGCGCTGATCGAGATCGGGCAATGGAACGCCGCCTGGGGCGACATTCACCTGGGCCCGCAGGGAGCGCTGGACGCGTTCGCGCGCAGCGGCGCCAGGGTGTTGATCCCCATCCACTGGGGCACGTTCGTCCTGGCCTATCACGCCTGGTCGGACCCGGCCGAGACGCTGGTCACCGAGGCGGCCAGGCGCGGCGCCGCTGTCCTGACGCCGTGTCTGGGCGAGCCGATCGAACCCGCGGCGACGCCGCTGCCGGTGACGACGGCGTGGTGGCGAGCGTATCCGCCGACGACGGCGACCTGTCCCTGACGTCCCTGACGCCCGGGCGACCGGTCAGGAACTGTCACAGGTTTCTGTCCTTCACGTCTGACCGGTTTCAGTGTTGTGACGATCTGGCGTTCTTCGGCGGGCTGGCGTGGAAGAACATTGGCCTGCCGCAGAGCCACCTTCCGCTGGCCTTGCTCAGCTTCAACGTCGGTGTCGAGTTCGGCCAGTTGCTGATGGTGCTGCTCGCTTACGGCATCGTGCACCTGCCCATCCCGCGGCGCTGGCTGGGCACCGCCCGCCGGCCGGCGCTGTACGCCATCGGGATTGTCGCCGCCTACTGGTCATGGCTGCGCATCGCCGCCATCGTCAGCTGATCGGCTGCTCTCGGTCTGGCGGCGCTGCCTGTTTTCCGCTACCAGGGAAACCACCCTTTGTCCTTCATCGTCTGCAGCACGCGACGGACATACTCTTTGTGGCCGTCCAGGCTGAAATGGTGGTCGTCCGTCGTGCTGGTGTCGTCCTGGATCTGGACGATGGGGTTGTCGGTCGGAATGACCACCGCGTTGGAGACGGCGGTTGGCACCATCAGCATCTTCGGGCGAATGCTCAGCGCGAATGCACTTTGCGGGT